>CAZBDL010000160.1:0-7494 GCA_964490525.1 uncultured Victivallales bacterium
AGGTCTGGCGCAGGTAGTCGCCGTTGGCGTCGGCCCCGACCATGCCGAGGCCCACCAGGGGATAGGGCGTCCCCAGCCGGGCCAGGTCGGCCAGGACGTTGGCCGGGGCGCCGCCCGGGCTGACCGTCTCGCCGAGGATGTTGGCCAGCATGCCCCGGCCGGGCAGGCAGTCGACCGTCTTGACGCGGTCGACGATCCAGTTGCCGGCGGCGGCGATGCCGTGCAGGGTTGAGGAAGCGGCGGTGCTCATGGCGCGTCGCTCACTAGCTTGACCAGCGGCGGCTCGTCCTCCTCGATCGCGCTGAAGCGGCCGACCTCGGGATTCTCGAAGAAGTTGTCGTTCCGGTCGTCATTGGCGGTCGATACCTCCCCCACGATGGCGTACTCGGAATCCGCCCAGAAGGCGTGGAGGACGTCGCGGGTGAGGGTGACGCGCTCCCCTGCCGTGAGGATCAGCGGCTGCCCGGTGGGTACCTCGCGCCACTCGTTGTTGACCTGGAGCCGGACCTTTGCGGCCGCCGACGGCAGCTCGATCGCCAGCCGTCCCCAGCGGCAGATGATGTCCTCCTTCTTCGCCCCGTGGCAATGGCGTGGTGTCACTTGCCGGTGACGGACATACATCAGCTTCTCGCAGTATTCCGGCTGCTCCGCCAGGTTGACCAGCGTCAGCCCGCAGGCCGAAAAGTCGCCCAGGCCGAAGTCGGTGACGTCCCAGCGCGGGTTCGGCGGCAGCGTCCAGCCGTGCTGGGCAAAGCGCCCGGTCGCCTCGCGCACGACCGCATTGATCTCCGACCGTCTCATCACATCCTCCCGTGAAGCAGGTTCCGGTTCCTTGCCACGCCGCGTATTCTATCATCGTCGCCCTTCAGGGGCAAGGAGAGGGGGGCAAGGGGGAGGGGGAAGTGCGGAGCGCGGAATGCGGAGGATTGTCCATTGGCCGCAAGGAGGTACAAGAAGCGCAAGAACGATGATGGCATATGGCATCATGAAGCGCCGCCGGGAGCCTGGGAACGCCGAGCCCCAGCTCGGCAGTCGCTTGCAGGCTGCGGAACAAACCCACGCTCTTCCTTTTGCGGCCCGGTCGGCGGAGCTGCCAGTGGCCGGTGCCGAGCGGGAGCTCGGCGGTACTGGGTTGCGACATTCGCACAAGCGCTTGGCTTTCACCGCCCGATGAAATCATAGCCGAGCCTGAACGTTGGGCGTTCAATCTTGCCCAGCGGGTGTGTATATGGTCACCTCGGTCAGGGCGTTGTCGAGCGATTGGGCCAGGGCGCTGGACGCCATGCGCGGGACGATCGCCGTGAGCACCAGGCGGCAGGGACCCGAGAGCGTGCCCGAAGCCTCAGCCTGGACGGTCTGATCGGCCCCGGTCAGGCCAGCCTTCAGCCAGTTGCCCCGGTCATCGCGGACCAAGGCCTTGATGTGTCCCCAGGGCAAGGCTTGGCCGACGAAGAGAGGCCGGAGGCGTTCGATCAGGTCGACGACCCGACCAGGTGCCAGCCTTTCCGGGGGAATGGCCTGAAGCTGACGGCTCTGCACCGAGAAATTCTCGGCATACGTCCCCTCTTGTTCCTGTTCGTGTTTGCCATCGGTTTTTCGGGAGACAGAGGTTCGCCCGCGGGAGCGGGCTCCTACCTTGGCACCAGGCTTCGCGTCGTGCTCGTGCTCGTCGCCGTTCCCGCATCCCTGCCCGTCCGCCGCGTGGCGATGTCCATGATGGTGCCGACCGCCGCACTGGGGGCAGAATGAGGAGGAGCCAGGGAGATCGGCGATGGCGGCGAGCAGGGCCGGGATGCCGCGTCCGTCGGTGGCCGCGACCGGGAACAGGGGCTTGTTCCCGGCGACGGCCTCGATCCCGGCGACGACCCGGGCCTGCTCAGGTGCGTCGACAAGGTCGGTCTTGTTCAGGACAATGAGGTCGGCGTCGGCCAGCGACCGGACGACGAAGGGCGCCTTGGCGGCGAGCAGCCGCATGGCCCGCGGCGCATCGATTACGAGGACCACTGGGCGCCGGGCGGCCGGCACCAGGTCGACCAGGGCGTCGATCACCTGCCCGGGCGCGGCGACGCCGCTCGGCTCGATGAGCAACCAGTCGGGTGCCGACTCGGCGATGATCCGGCGGGCGGTCTCATGCAGCTTCCCCTTCAGGTCGCAGCAGATGCAGCCGGCGACCAGTTCCTCGACGGCATAGCCGAAGTTGGCCAGGAAGGCATTGTCGATGCCCGAGATGCCGACCTCGTTCTCGATGACGAACACGCTCTTGTCGGCGCGCCGGAAGTCCGCCAGCAGGCGTAGCAGGAGCGACGTCTTGCCCACTCCGAGGAAGCCGGCCACGATCAGGATCCTGGTGGACATGGTTGCGCTCCTTGCGCGTGAAGTGCATCCTGCCCATGCAGCCACGCAACGAATAGTATAGCGGCGAGATAATTTATTGCGATGGCACCAAGGCAAGCTCAGTCCAAGAACCGATGTCGCCGAGACCCCAACATGCCGCGCTGCCGGTGCCTGGGAACGCCGAGTCCCAGTACCGCCGAGCTCCTGCTCGGCAGACGCTTGCAGGCTGCAGTCGCCCCCACGCCCTTTCTGCTGCGGCCTAGTCGGTACTGCTGCCGGTGCCGGTGCCGAGCGGGAGCTCAGCGGTACTGGGTTGCGAGGTTCGCATCGACGCGCCTCCCGCGCCGCGTAATGGGTCAGTCTTGTGTGGGTAGGGCCTCCCTCGCTGTCTCAATCCAGCGTAGCCGCGAGCCCGGGAACGCCAATCTCCGCATTGGCGCATCCACATCCACCCACACCAGACTGACCCGCTACCCGCGCCGCCACCATGCCCCTGGACGCTGAACGTTGCACGTTGCACGTTCCCTGGGGATCACGGCAGCGGCGTTTCCGGGCCGGGGCGGCGTCCGGACTCGATCATGGCGATGGCGCCGAGCAGCCCGCCCCAGTGGTAGAAGGCGTCGCTCCAGCGGTTGTTGCAGCCGAGGCCGGTGTCGGGGCAATAGTTCTCGTGGACATGGCCGTCGCTGCGCCATTCCTTGAGGAGCAGGTCGCGGGACTTGGCGGCGAGGGCGGCGCAGGCGTCGGCGAGGCCATAGCGGCGCAGGCCGAGGTGGACGAGGAAGTTCATCGGTGCCCAGATGCGGCCGCGCCAGTAGTGCTGGTCGGCGAAGGCGGGGTCGTCGCGGGAGATGGAGGGCAGGACCCAGTCGCCCCAGAACTCGTTGGGGTTGAACAGGTGTTCGTCGACCATGCGCCGCGCCTGGGCGGGGGTCGCCGCGTCCGCCAGGAGGGCATAGAAGTTGGTCGGGGAGAGGTGCTGGCTGAACTCGCCGGTGTCGGTGCGGCGATTGAGGAAGATGCCGCGCTCCTCGCACCACAGGCCGCGCAGGCGGGTGCGGAAGGCCGCCGCCCGCTGGCGCAGTTCCTCCGCCTCGGCGGTGCGGCCGATGATCCCGGCCAGGTCGGCGAGATCCTCGCAGTCGCGGACATAGAGGCCGTTGAGGCCGACATCCTGCAGGCAGGCGCAATGCGTCGCCGGATCGACCGGCAGGTCGTCGTACATCGGCGAGTTGTCGAGGCCCGACTCCAGGGCCGTGCCGAAGAATTGGCCCACGCCCTTGGTCTCCCATTCGTTGCCCAGGCGCGGCGGATAGGGCGTCGAGCCCCAGGCCAGGAGGCCGTCCATCAGGCGCGCCTTGGGCCACCAGCGGTTCCAGGCCAGCAGGTCGTCAAAGAGCAGCTCCACGAACCAGGCTTCGCGGCACTGCCGGTAGACCTCGCGCACCATCATCGCCCCGACCGGCGGCTGCGAGCGGTCGAGGGTCTTGAAGCCGTGGCCGTTGGAAGTGTTCGGGACAAACCCATCGGGGGTGCGTTCGCGGGTGATCTCGACGGCATTGGCGATGGCCAGCCCGGGGTGGTCGAAGGCGGCCAGGTAGGCGGCGAAGTAGGTGTCCCAGCAGAACAGCACCCAGCCGCCGTTGTGGCAGTTCCATGGGCGGCTGACCGGGCTGATGACGCGTTCGCCGGCCGGGTCGTAGATCGTATCCCAAGACAGGCAAGTCTGGATGGCGGCATGGACCTCGGCGTCCGGGCCGAGACGTTCCCGCGCGGCGAGCACGGCCTGGCGCTGGCGGTCGAGGATGGCGCGGATCTCGGCCACTGTCCGCGCCTTGCCGGCGGACATCCCGACCGGGCCGTCGAGCGTCAGCGCCAGGTACGGCGACAGGGTCGGCAACTGGCGCTCCGCAACCGGAGCTTGCGTGGCGACGATGCGCGTCGCGCCCCCGGGCCAGGCTGCGGCCAGCGCCTCGTCCTCGACGCGCACGGTTCCCGGATGGTTCCACAGGAAGCCCGCCTGCGCGACCAGGGTCGCCGGCTTGCGCTGGTTCGCCAGCGGCGTCACCAGCAGCACCAGGTCGCCCTCGGCCAGCCCGCTCTCCACGCGCAGGACGATGTCCCGCCACGTCACCTGCAGATCCGCATAGGCGCCATCATGGCTGCGCGGCCCGGGCAGGACCTTCTCCGCACCCTCGCCCGGACGCCCGATCAGCGCCTCTTCCAGGAAATGGCCGTTGCGGTACTCCTTGATGCCGAGGTTGATGGCCAATCCGGACGGCAGCAGCACATGCGACAGGACGCTGCGCGTGTTCCAGGTGTTCCAGCCGGTCGCAAGCCTCGCCTGCAGGTCGTCGTATCGTGTCCGCATGGTGCTCTTTCCGCGCGGCACGCGCACGCGCACAAAGTATTTTGAACGTTGAACGTTGGGCGTCGTCTCACCCTACCCGTCTTCGTGTCCTTCGTGGTGGAAGAATCTGCTCCCCAAGGGGATGCCTTCAGAAAGGCAGGCGGCGGGTTGCGGCCTTGAAGCCGTCCTCCAGTTGACGCCGGATCGCCTGCCGTTCCTTCGGGCTGGTCAGCGCGAAGCGCACGACCGTGTCGCGGCGGTCGGGCAGGGGGAACGTCGCCTGCGGTGGCTTGCCGAAGTTGAAGAAGATGTCGTCCGGGGCGTCGAAGGTCTGGATGCCCGGGTTCCAGTAGTCGCAGAGGATGGCTTCCGCGCCGGTCGCCAGGACCCGTCCGTCCTTGACCCGGCCGCGCAGGCCGGGCAGGTTGACGTGCCCGATGACCTGGTCGAGGACATGCGCGTAGAGGTGTTTGCCCTTCTGGGTGAATCGTCCCCATTCGGGCTTGGGGAAGTCCGCCTGGCCGGCGCCATAGATGCTCTCGCCGTTCAGCGCCAGCCAGGCCCCGACCTCGGCGAGGACCTCGCGAGTTGTCGCGTCGATGTTGCCGCGGGCGTCCGGGCTCATGTTGAGGAGCAGGTTGCCATTTTTGCTGACGCAGTTGACGAGCGCCCGGATGATGTCGGACGCCGACTTGTGGTTGCGGTCGTTCGGGTCGAAGCACCAGCTGTTGTTGACGGTGAACCAGGATTCCCAGGGGATCGGGTCGCCGTTGTGGTTGCGGACCGGCTCGCGCGGGATGTCCTGCTCGCACTGGTCGTAGTCGCCAGCATAGGCGGGCGGCTTGGCCGCCTTGATCGCCTCGCAGCCGAGGCGGTCGTTGAGGACGATGTCCGGCTGCAGCGTGCGGATCATCTTGACCAGTTCGCTGGCCCGCCACGCCTCCCCGACGTAGTCCCAGTAGGAGAAGTCGAAGACCATGAGGTCGATCGTGCCGTAGTTGGTCAGCAGCTCGCGCACCTGTCCATGGAGATAGCGGACATAGCGGTCCCAGTCGCAACGGCGGTCACGCGCCCTTGACGCCGGGTCATGGCGCAGGGGATGCTGCCGGTCGCCGAAGGCCGGGCAGTCGGGGTGACGCCAGTCGACCAGCGAATAGTACAGGCCGACCTTGAGCCCTTCCGCGCGGCAGGCCTCGACATGCTCGCGGATAAGGTCCCGGCGGGCCGGCGTGTGCATGGATGTGTAGTCCGTCAGGGCCGAGTCGAACAGGCAGAAGCCGTCGTGGTGCTTGCTGGTCAGCACCAGGTGCTTGGCCCCGGCGTTCCTGGCGATCCTCGCCCATTCGTGGCAGCAGCCTTCGTCCGGACGGAACGAGTCGAAGTACGGCTGGTACTGCTCGACCGTCAGCCGCTCGACGGAGCGCACCCATTCACCCCGGGCCGGGATCGAATAGAGGCCGAAATGCAGGGACATCCCGAAGCGGCCCTCGCGATACCATTGCAACCGGTCTTTGCTGTTCATGCACCGCATCCTTTTTTGAACACATAGCATAATCTTTAGGGGTGCCAATTCAATGTGTGTTGGGCATTACGTGTTAAGTGTGGCCGTATTGGCAGACGGGGCAATCGGCCAGACGCGCAGGGTGGCCAGCTCGGTCTGTCGTTCGGGGCAAGAAAACGGGCGTTTCTCGCTCATCGTGGCCATCGCTTGATCCCTTTGACATGTCCGCTTGCGGCATTATATTAAACTTAAAGTTCAACTTTAAGCGAGGGTAAGACATGGAAACCGTAACCATGCTTGATTTCAGGAAGAACGCGGCGAAAATAATCAAGCGGGCCGTAGCCGGTGAAAGAATGATCCTTTCATATCGGGGAAGATCCGTTTTCAGGATCGAGCCTGTTTCCGTCAAGGGCGACCCGTCTCTCGTCGACGACCCTTTCTACAAAATGGCCGGAATCGCGTCAAAGGACAGCAACGGAGCGCTTTCCCATGAAGAGATTGACCGCATCGTCTACCGCTAAGGATGTTTTCATCGACACTGGCGGCTTCTACTCCTTGCTGGTTGAAAATGACCGTGCGCACAAGAATGCGGTCTCGCTTCTTGATGGTTCGAAGAAAGGCCGGTTTTCATTTGTCTGTACCGACTACATCCTCGATGAGACCGCCACCCTGCTCAAGGCGAGGGGGTTGTCCCATGTTCTTCCAACCTTCTTTGACGCCGTCCTTTCCTCCAGGATATGTCGGGTCGAATGGACGGATTCAGATCGCTTCGTTGCTGCCAAAAACTTCTTCATCAGGCACGATGACAAGCAGTATTCCTTCACCGACTGCGTGAGCTTCGTGGTCATGAAGGAATTGAACCTTGGCCGTGTCCTGACCCAAGACCATCATTTCGCCCAAGCCGGATTTGAACTGGTTTGATTGCGGTTATCGCCGCCCGGCGCGCCGTTGGCCTCGGACGTTCAGGCGAGATCGGGCTGGAACTGGACGAAGCAGCACCCGAAGGCTGGCAGCCGCGCTTCGTCGGCCAGCGAGGCCTCGGTCATCAGGTCGCGGGCGGGCTTAGGCAGAGGCACGGAAATCTCCTCCGGGGTCCAGTTGGCCAAGGCCCAGGCCGCATGGCCGGCACCGTCCCGCTGGTGGTTGATGATGACGCCCGACGGGATGTCGGCGGTTTCCGCGCCGGCCTCCGCGATGAATGCCTTGGCGAGCCGGGATCGGGTGTCTTGAGGAATTTCAGACCCGATCATCACGACTCGGCCAGTCCCAAACGCCTTGGCGATCCCCCACGCCTCTCCGGACAACGGGC
>CAZBDL010000161.1:0-7402 GCA_964490525.1 uncultured Victivallales bacterium
CCGGGGCCGCCGCGGAGGCCAGCAGCAGCAACGCGGTCGAGTCCGCCCCGCCGCTGAAGCCCACCAGCAGTCGCCGGGGACGCGGCGTGAGGAGACCCAGCGCCCCGGCGACCGTCGCCGCCGGATCCGGACATGCTGGCGATGCTGCAGCCATGGCCATCCTGACGCTTATCGTTGTGCCGTTCGTCCTCGTCCTCGTCCTCGTCCTCGATTCTTTTTCGCGTATTCAATAATAGTCAAATGCAGGTCTTACCACGAAGGACACGAAGAGCGCAAAGGGCTGCAGCACGAAGCGCTTGATTCCTGTTTTGAATTCCGTTCTTCGTGTCCCTTCGTGCTCTTCGTGGTGAATTGAGATCGATTTGGCCGATGATTGGAATTTGGCAGCTAGATCACCTCGGCAAGGACGGGAATGGATTCGGCGGCGCCGGGGCGGGTGACGCAGATCGCCGCCGCATGGCCGGCGATGCGCAGGGCGGTGGCGGGCGGGTCGCCGACCGCCCGCCGGGCCAGGAAATAGCCGATGAAGGTGTCGCCCGCCGCCGTCGTGTCCACTGCCTGCACCCGTTCCGCCGCCATGTCCACCATGGAGCCGTCGGCCCCCGCGAAGCGCGCGCCCTGGGCCCCGAGCGTCAGGAGGATGTCGGCCGCCGGGAAGCGGCCGCGCAGGGCGGCGATGATGGCCTCCGGGGTGCTTTCGCCGGAGAGTTGCCCGCCCTCGATCTCGTTGAGGATGAAGAGGTCGACGCAATCCAGGGGGTAGCCGGCGACTTCCGGGCCGAGCGGCGCGGGATTGAAGGCGACGGCCATGCCGCGCGCCTTGGCCTGACGCAGGATCGCGGGGATGGCGCTGATCTCGTTCTGCAGCAGCAGCAGGTCCCCGGGGCCAAACCGCGCCAGGGCCTCCGCCGCCTCGTCTTCGCCGATCTCGCGGTTGGCCCCGCCATGCAGGAGGATGGCGTTCTCGCCGTCGCGGTTGACCTGGATGATGGCGTGCCCGGTGGCGCTGCCGTCGGTGTGCAGCAGGCTGACGTCGACGCCGGCCGCCGCCAGGGTCTCGCGCAGGACGAGCCCGTCCGGGCCGATCTTGCCGGCCTGCCACACCGCCGCCCCGGCCCGCGCCAGGGCGAGCGACTGGTTGCCGCCCTTGCCTCCGCAGTGGCGCGCATAGGCCAGGCTGGCCAGGGTCTCCCCGGGGGCGACGAAATGGTCGACGCGATAGACATGGTCGAGGTTCAGCGAGCCGTAGTTCAGGATCCTCATCCTGCCGTCTCCTTCCGCTTGGCCGCGAATTCCTCCTGGACTTCCGCCCGGAACGCGGGCTCCGTCAGGAAACGGCAGCCGACCTCGGCCAAGGCCGCCGCCACGAGCAGGGTGCGGGCAAACGCCTGCTCGGTCGCGGCCGCCTTGGCAAAGGCCAGTGAGTGCAGCGGGTGACCCGCGTCGGTGATCCCGTAATAGACATGGACGCCGGGAAGCGCATGCGAGACGTTGCCGAAGTCGGTCGAGCCCCGCGCCCCGCGCTCCGGGATGACCGGCTTCAGGCCGAGCGGCTGCGCCGCCGCCAGGAAGGCTTGGTTCAGCGCCTCGCTGGGGTTGCCCGGCAGGTAGTCGCGGCTGTCTCCCGGTTGGGTCACCTCAGCCCTCGTCCCGGTCATCAGCGCCGCCCCTTGGGCAATGTCGCGGAACCGCTTCTCCATTGAAATCATGGTTTTCAGGTTGTTGGCCCGCAGATAGAATCGGCAGGAGGCCAGATCCGGGACGATGTTTGGGGCGACCCCGCCGCCGGTGACGATCCCGTGCACCCGGGTGTCTTCCGGCAGGTGCTGGCGCCAGGCGTTGACCCCGGCATAGAGCAGCATCACCGCGTCGAGGGCGTTGCGCCCCTTTTCGGGAGCGGCGGCGGCATGCGAGGCGAGCCCGTGGAACGTCACGTCGAAGCGGCGGATGCCGAGCGCCCCCTTCCAGATGGCGGTGCGATGGGACGGGTGCGCCATGATGGCCGCGTCGATCTCGGCGAAGGCGCCTGCCGTCAGCAGGTCGACCTTGCCCCCACGCCCTTCCTCGCCCGGCGTGCCGAGGACGACCACCGTACCCGGCAGGCCTTCGGCCCGCAGGCGGTCCGCCATCGCCTGGCCGGCCGCCAGCGCCGCCGCGCAGATCAGGTTGTGCCCGCAGGCATGGCCGATCTCCGGCAACGCATCGTACTCGGCGAGCACCGCAAAGACCGGCTTGCCCGACCCTGCCGTGGCCCGGTAGGCCGTCGCCAGGCCCCCATGCGGGGATTCGACGGCGAAGCCCCAGCCGCGCAACAGCTCGACCTGACGCCGGCAGGCCTCGTGCTCCTCGTAGGCCGTCTCGGGATGCGCATGGAGGTACTGGGCAAGCTCGCGAAGTTCGGGCGCGACCGCCGTGATTGAGCAAAGGATGGCATCGGAACGGTTCATGCGGAGCAGCTCCAGGAGGTTTGGACGCATCAGCCAATATGCGGTTCCCCGCATGGCCTGTCAACCCGCCCGGCCGATCCGCCCGGAGTGGCTCAGTCTTGTGTGGGTAGGGCACCCCTCGCTGTCCCAATCCAGCGTAGCCGCGAGCCCGGGAACGCCAATTCTCCGCATTGGCGCATCCACATTCACCCACACCAGACTGCCCCACTGCGATCCGCCCGTTCAGGCGTCATGCTGGCGACCTCGTGAGCCTGCCCTGCACGCCGTGGTTGGCCTTTTCTTTTGGATTCACCACGGAGGTGCGGAGACGCCGAGGTGGAAGGACGCGGAGACTCGCGCATGCCGCCAGGCCGCGCGGCCTGACGCCATGCGCCCGCCGGTTGCAAGCAAGAGGAGAGAGAAATCCATCCGCCACGCCCCCATCTCCGAAACGCGAGAGAACGGTGGCCTCGTCCGGCTCGCCGTCAAGTCCTTCTCTTCTTTATGGCGAACCAGTGATTGAACTACGCGCATTGCATCGTCGGCGACGTGAAGCCGTTGCGGAGCCCGCTGGATTTATGAGCCTGGCCGGAGCATGTCCTTTCCGGTGAGGCCCAATTGCGAATTCCGCCGACGACGATAGCGTATCCCAATGGCGATGATGCCGACGGGAGCCCAGGCACCATGCCGCCGGAATTGACACCTTCACCTTTGCGGATCTCGCAGATTACGATCAGGATCTTTGCAGGGTCAGTCCACGGAAGAGATCCAATTCGATACTTGTCGTCGCGAACCGGACGCCGATCGCCCGCATGTGGGGGAGGAAGAGAAGGATGAAGGATGAAGGATGAAGGATGAAGGTTGAAGGATGAAGCAAGCCCAAGGGCGCGAGACTTGTCGGATCGGACAAAGATGTTTGCGTTGCGCGTGATCCGCATGTATTCGGCTTTGCCCAAAACGACCGAGGCGCAGGTGCTGGGGAAGCAGGTGCTGCGCTCCGGAACTTCTGTTGGAGCCAACTACCGCGAAGCAAACCGGGCAAGATCGAGGGCTGAGTTCACCGCTAAGATCGGAGACTGCCTTAAAGAACTGGACGAAACCGCGTATTGGCTAGAACTCCTCGTCGAGGCGGGAATCTTGGCCGAGAATATGCTGAAAGACCTAAGCGACGAGTGCGATCAACTTCTGGCCATCTTCACCACGATCTCCAAGAAGTCCAAGGGGCATGACTCATAATTCATCCTTCACCATTCATCCTTAACATTCATTGCACCGCGGCGTGATTTCTTCGAGGGCTTGATGCGATGGTCCGATTACCGGTTGAGGATGTGCTGCCGCGGCTGAAGGCGGCGTTGGCGGATGGCGTGTCGGCGGTGCTGCAGGCCTCGCCGGGGGCGGGGAAGACGACGCTGGTGCCGCCAGCGCTGCTGGGCGAGGATTGGCTGGGGGACAAGAAGATCGTCATGCTCGAGCCGCGGCGTCTGGCGGCGCGCGCGGCGGCGCGGCGGATGGCGGAGAATCTGGGCGAGCCGGTGGGGGGGACGGTGGGGTATGTGACCCGGACCGACCGTCAGGTTGGCAGGCAGACGCGGATCGAGGTGGTGACGGAGGGGATCTTCACCCGTCGGATCCTGGGCGATCCCGGGCTGGAGGGGGTGGGGCTGGTGATCTTCGACGAGTTCCACGAGCGGAGCCTCCATGCCGATCTGGGGTTGGCGCTGGCCTTGGACGTGCAGGCCCAACTGCGCGAGGACCTGCGCATCCTGGTGATGTCGGCGACGCTGGAGGTGGCGCGGGTGGCCGCGCTGTTGCCGCGGCCGTCGGTCATCCGTTGCGAAGTTCGCAGTTTTCCGGTGGTGACGGCGCATGTGCCGCGTCGTTCAAGGCGGGAAGGGATTGAGGATCAGATGGGGCGGGCGATTGGCCAGGCGCTGTCCGAGCATGCTGGCAGCCTGCTCTGCTTCTTGCCGGGGGTGGGCGAGATCCGTCGGGTGGCGGCGCGCTTGCAGGCGGGCGGGGGGCTGCCTGCGGACACGTCGCTGTGTCCGCTCTACGGCGACCTGGACCGGAAGGCGCAGGACGAGGCGATCCGTCCGGCTCCGCCCGGACGGCGCAAGGTGGTGCTGGCGACGGCGGTGGCGGAGAGCAGCATCACCATCGACGGGGTGGGGGTGGTCATTGATGCGGGGCTGTCCCGGCGGTCGGTCTTCGATCCGCGCACGGGGATGTCGCACCTGACGACGCATCGGGAAAGCCGGGCCTCGGCGGAGCAGCGTCGGGGGCGGGCGGGACGGACCGGGCCGGGGGTGAGCCTGCGGCTATGGGAGGAGCGGGAGACGGGGCTGATGCCGGAGCACGATGTCCCGGAGATCCTGGCGACGGACCTGGCCGGACTCGCCTTGGCGCTGGCGGAATGGGGCGGGCCGTCGGCCGTCTCCGGGCTGCGCTGGCTCGATCCGCCGCCGTCCGCGATGCTCGCCTCGGCGACCGCCCTGCTGGGTGAACTGGGGGCGATCGACCGGGAGGGGAGGATCACGGAGCATGGGCGGAGGATGCTGTCCGTGGGGACGCATCCGCGCCTGGCCAACATGATCCTGCGGAGCGATGCCCTGGGGCTGGGCAGCGAGGCCTGCGACATTGCAGCACTGCTGGAGGAGCGCGACTTGTCATCGTTTCGTCAAGGTCCGCGCCAGGCCGATTTGCGGCTGCGGCTGGACATGCTGCGGGATCGTTCGGGTGGGTGCGGCGATGGCGTCATCCGCCAGGTCCGGACCGTGGCCGATGGCTTCCGGCGGCGTCTTGGCATTGCCGATCGGGAAGGCGATCCCGGCCTGGCCGGGGTGATCCTTGGCTTTGCCTTTCCCGACCGGATCGCCCGGCGCCGCGGCGGGGCGGATCCCGTCTATCTGCTGTCCTGTGGGCGGGCGGGAACGTTCGCCGGGCACGAGACGATCTCGGACGAGGAATTCCTGACGGTGGCGGAGCTGGACGACCGTGACCGGGATGCGCGGATCCTGCTGGCGGCGCCGTTGACGCGGGACGACCTGGACCGTCATTTTGGCGACCGGATCCGACGTTGCGAGGTGGTCGCCTGGAACGACCGGGAGGGGGTGGTCGAGGCGCGGTCGCGGCAGATGCTGGGCGAGATTGTTCTCTCGGAGGCTCCGCTGCGGAATCCGGATCCGGCACGGGTCGCTGCCGCGTTGGTGGAGGGCATCCGCAAGGCGGGGATTTCCTGCCTGCCCTGGGAGGGCGAGGCGGAGAACCTGCGCGGACGACTCAGGCTGGTTGCCCGGCTGGAGCCGGACGGGGGCTGGCCGGAGGTCTCCGAGGTGGCCCTGCTTGAGACGCTGGAGGACTGGCTGGTGCCGCATATGGGCGGCATCCGGCGTCGGGAGGACTGGCGCAAGATTGACCTGGTGGCGGCGCTGAAGGGGCGTCTTGACCGTGCCCAACTGGCCCGTCTTGATCGGTTGGCGCCGGTGCGGCTGAGGATTCCCGGCGGCCCCCAGGCGCGCCTCGACTACCGCAGCGGGGATGTCCCGGCGCTTTCGGCCTGGGTGCAGGAGCTGTTCGGCGTCACGACGCATCCCTGCGTGGGCGGCGGCAAGGTGCCGGTGCTGGTCAAGATCCTCTCCCCGGCCATGCGTCCGGTGCAGTCGACCAGCGACCTGCCGGGCTTCTGGAGGACGTCCTACCCCTTGGTCCGCAAGGATCTGCGTGGACGTTATCCCCGGCATGCCTGGCCCGAGGATCCGCTGGCGTAGGCGAGGGGTTCCTGGGAACGCCGAGCCCCAGCTCGGCACCGCCCAGGACAAGGATGGTGCAGGCGGCAAGACAAAACGTGCAACGTGCAAGGGGCGTTCCCCCCCCGGCGCAGCCCGGAGCAATGTAGGAGCCCGCTCCCGCGGGCGAACAAGCCAAACGTAGCGGCGCAGCCGCATGGGGTTGGCTCTTCGGGAGACAGAGGTTCGCCTGCGGGAGCGCAAGTACGCCAATGCGGAGATTGGCGTTCCAGGCGGGGGAGACAGAGGTTCGCCCGCAGGAGCGGGCTCCTACGCTGCACGAGGCTTCGTTCGTGTGCGTCCTCGGCAGGGGGGTAAACGCTCAACGCTCAACGTTCAACGCACAACGTTCAAGGGGGGCAATCTTCAATCTTCAATCTTCAACAAGGCATTTTGTTTCGGACTTTGGATTTCGTGCTTAGGATTTAGGCTTTCCCTGCCGGGGGTGTTTCATAGTTTCCTTCGCGGCGCCAGATGTCGAGCATGAGGTCGTAGCGGGCGAGGGGCATGCCGGTGTAGATGCAGTTGCTGGTGCCGAAGACGTAGCCGCCGCCGGGCATGCCCTGGCGGAGGGCGCGGCGGACATCGGCGGCGACCTCCTCGTCGGAGCCGGTCTGGAGGAGGGCGCAGTTGACGTTGCCGATCAGGCAGACTTGGTCGCCGACGCGCCGCTTCATTTCCGCGAGATCGACGCCGCCCTGGGGGTCGAGGCTGTGCAGGGCATGGGGGCGAGCGGAGACGAGGGCGTCAAGGATGGGCATGATGTTGCCGTCGGTGTGCTTGATGACGTAGAAGCCCATGGCACGGTAGCCGGCCACGAGCTGGACGAGGTAGGGGGTGACGAACTCGTCGAACATGGCGGGGGAGAGGAAGGGGTTGTCGTTGAGGCAGTAGTCGGAGCAGAGGCAGAAGCCGTCGACGGTTCCCCAGGAGCGGATGCGCTCGCCCCGGAGCAGGGCGTCGTCGACCGAGCGCTGGGCGTGGTCCTTCATGTCCTGGGGCTTGTCGGCGAGGGCGGCGATGAAGTCCATCATGGTCTCGCCGTCGGGGATGGAATAGGTCGCGTCGCCGTGGAGGGTGACCAGGTAGTCCATGCCAGAGAGCCGGCGGAGGTGTTCGAGGGAGAGGCGGGTGTCGTCGTCCTGCCAGCCGCCCGGGGAATGGTAGAGCAGGCCGGAGATTTCGTGGCGG
>CAZBDL010000162.1:0-7392 GCA_964490525.1 uncultured Victivallales bacterium
CTCGCCGAACCCTTTGCGGCCGAGGCATTCCCGCGCGGACAGCGCGGGCACTGTCATTCGTCGTCACGCAGCCGCATGGGAACATGATCCTTCATCTCGACAAAGCCCAAGCCCTCGTAGAAGGAGCGCGTGCCGGGCTGTCCCACCAGGCTGATCCAATCAATGCCGCGATGACGCAGCTCCGCTATCAGTGCCCGGATGATTGCCGCCCCGATGCCGCGCCTGCGGAATTCGCGCAGAACGACCACGTCCTGGATGTAGGCGTCGCTCGAGCCGTCCGAAATCGCCCGGCCCATTCCGACCATGCGCCCGTCCGGGACAAAGGCCGCCGCCACCGCCGTCGATCCGGTCACCAGCGGCGCAATGAAGTCCGGCGTGTAGCCATCCTCCCACCAGCCCGCCTCAAGGTACAGGGCGACAAAGTCCTCCACTGGCACCGTCCCGACAATGCGGATCTCGCAGTTCATCACGCGGCCTCGCAACATGGGTTCCGACAACCTCAAAGACTATCCCCATGCGGACATGTCCGCAAGTCCCCGCCCTTGGCGAACCGGCTGCGGCACGGTATCTTCGGGACCGGCAAGGGAAAGGGAGATGTCGAGAGGGAGCAAGTGCCATGGCCGAAGAGGTTGAGATCCGGGTCGCAGACGAGTTTGCCGGACAGCGGCTCGACGCCTTCCTCGCCGCCGCCATCCCGGGCGTCTCGCGTGTCCATGTCCAGCGCCTCATCCGCGAGGGCGGCGTCCTGGTCGATGGCCTGCCGTGCCATGTCCCGCGGCGCCCGGTCTCCCCGGGCATGCGCCTGGCCGTCGCCAAGCTGGCCGCGCCTTCCGCCAGCGATTCGCCGCTTCCCGAGCCCATTCCTCTCCGGATCCTGTATGAGGATCCGCATCTGCTCGTGGTCGACAAGCCCCCAGGCATGGTCGTCCACCCCGCGGCCGGGGTTCACCGTGGCACCCTCGTCAACGCCCTGCTCCACCACTATCCCGGATTCGCCGACCGGTTCCCTGACTCGCCCTTGCGCCCAGGCATTGTCCATCGTCTCGACAAGGACACCTCGGGGTGCCTGGCGGTCGCCTTGGACAAGCCGGCCCAGCTCGCCCTGGCCAAGTCGTTTGCCGTACGCGACGTTCGCAAGACCTACCTGGCCCTGGTGCATGGACATCCTCGTGACGCCCAAGGCGAGATCCTTGCCGCGATCGGCCGGCATCCCATTCGCCGCGAGCGGATGGCTGTGGTCGCCCGAGGCGGGCGCCAGGCCATTACCCACTATCGCGTCGTGAGGCAGGGGTGGCTGGGCACTACCCCCGTCAGCCTGCTCGAGGTCGAGATCCTGACGGGGCGCACCCACCAGATCCGAGTCCACCTCGGATCCGTCCTGCGCACCCCCATCCTTGGCGACGCGACCTACGGCCATGGCCCGCGTCCCGGGATTGTTGCCCCCCGGCAACTTCTCCACGCCTGGAAGCTTGCCTTGCCGCATCCCATCACCCGCCAGCCCATGGCATGGGAAAGTCCCGTCCCAGACGACTTCCGGCCCCTCCTTGCCGCCCTCGCCGTCAGGCCCTAAAACAATTATGTAAAAATAAATATTATTAATTATATAATAAAATACCCCCGTCCCTATAATTAATACAAAATAAAACATGATAGAAATAATAATTAAAATAATGAATACAAAACAGGGACGGGGGTAAGATTAATACATGTTATTAATTTGTAATTAATAATTCTGGTATTATAATCGGCGGTGGCGAGGTTGAGTTGATTGGGCGGCAAGGATGGGAGGTGATGCGATGAGGGCGGCGCGCAGGATTTATCGCGGGGACGATGCGTTCTATCATTGCTGTTCGCGCATGGCGGGGCCGGTGGGGGTGCATCCCTTCACCGATGCCGACAAGGGGATGGGGATGGCGCTGGTCGTTGATGCCGCGCGTCTCTTCCTGGTCGAACCGCTGAGCGTCTGCTGGATGGGAAACCACTGGCACCTGGTGTGCTTCGTTCCCGGGGAGGTGCCCGATGCGCGGACGGCGGCATCCCGCTGGAACGCCTATCATAGGCTGCGGCGGGAGCGCCTGGATGCCGAACTGGATCCTGGGCGATGCGCCGAGGTAGGGCGTGACTTGATCAGCTTGAGCCGGTTCATGGCGCAGGTCAACCAAGCGTTCGCCATCCGCTACAACCGTGCGCATGAGCGGCGGGGCGTGTTGTGGGCGGATCGCTTCCGGAGCGTGTGCCTGCGGGGACGGCGCGCCTTGTGGTCCTGCACGAAATACGTTGAGCTCAATCCGGTGCGTGCCGGGCTTCACGACGATCCGGGCGAATACGGCTTCAGCAGCTTCGGCCTGCATTGCCGTGAGGGGCGGCATCCGTTTGCCGACAGCTTTGTCCGTCACCTGCGGCGCAGCCTGGGGAACGATGCGCGGGGGATGACGGCTGAGGATGTGTTTGCCGAGTTTGCCGGGGAGCTGGCGCGGACGATTGCCTCGGAGCGCGGCGAGGATCCTCTGGCCGCCATGGGATCGGCAAGGTGCCGCAAGGTGCCGCGCATCCGGTATTTGCGCCGCACTCGCTTGTTCAGCGATGGCGGCGTCCTGGACGACCGGTTGTTTGTCCGTGAGGCGGCAAGGTCGTCCGGCAAGGGCGCGGGGGCCGGAAGGAGCAAAGGGGGTGCCGGAAGGAGATGATGCCAGATGAGCGCCTGATGGCACGAAGGATGAGTGAATGCGGATGAGGTTGAATGATCCACGGGCGGAAGTCTTTTCCAGCTCCGCATCGCCTCAATGGGCGGGTGTCCCGCCTGAAGTCGACAAGGTTGCCCTTCGTTGGGGTCGGGGTGCGTCATGTGGGGTGATTGAATTGCCGCTTCCGTTTGGGTATACTTGCTGAGGGGCGTAGGGGCAACAAGGGGCGATGCGATGAGCGAGGACAGAGGCAGGGACGGGGAATGTTGCTCGTGGCGTCGGGTGGTGTTCTCAGAGCCGTGGCAGGCGGGGTGCACGCTGCTGCTGGTGCTGTCCTTGGGGTGGTATGCGAGCGGGCAGTTGGCGCGTGCGGTGGACGAGGATTTGCGTCTGCATCTGCTGGGGCAGGTGTCGGCGCTGGCGCGGACAATCCGGCCTGAAGATGTTGCGGCGCTAAGCTTTGCGGATGGCGACGTGGATTCCCCGGTCTTCTGGCGGCTGCGCGAGCACTTGGCGTCGTATGGCCGTCTGTTGCCGGAGTCGCGCTGGCTTTATACGATGGGGCGTGCTGGGGATGGGCGGATTGTCTTCGGTCCGGACAATGTTTCGCTGGACGATCCGGAGGGATGGGACCCCCCGGGGAGTCCGTACATGCGACCTCCGCCGGGATTGCTGGCGGTCTTCTCGCGCCGCGCCGAGAGCCTGATCGCGGGGCCCTACCGGGACGAGTTCGGGGAATATGTCAGCGCCTTTTCGCCGGTGCTCGACCCGCGCAGCGGCGAGGTGGTGATGGTGGTGGGGATTGACGTCACGGCGGAGCGCTGGCGCGAGCGGATTCGCCAGGCCCGCTGGGCGCCGGTGCCGGCGGTGCTGATCCTGCTGGTGGCGCTTTGGGCGGCACTGCGGGCGCTGGCCTGGCGTAGCCGCATGTCCTTGTCGGGGCAGGCCCGGCTCCATCATCTTGAAGCGGTGGCGACATTGGTCTTTGGCCTGGTCTTGACGGTTTGCGTGGCGCTTTGGGTTCAGGATGCGGAGGTGCGCCGGAGCCGACGCGGGTTGGGGCGCTTGACGGTCGAGGTGGCAGAGCCTGTGCGGACCCAGTTCGAGCGGATCTCCGACCATCTTGGGGCGCTGGCGAGGTTTGCGATGCTTCATCCCGACCTGGACCAGGAGCAGTTTCAGGCGCTGGCGGGGCCGATGGTGGCGGGGGCGCCGGTGATCGCCTATGCCTGGGTTTCGTTCGATGGGCACGGGGACGGGGCGGGCACGCATGTGGTGAGCTTGGTCGAGCCATGGTCGGGGAACGAGCCGATGGTCGGATTCGACCTTGGTGCGGAGCCGGTACGTCGCGCGGCTCTCGAGCAGGCCGCGCGGACGGGACTGGCGACGGGCACAGCTCCATTGACGCTGGTCCATGGGGATGCCGGTCGGCGCGGCATCCTGGTGTTTCATCCGGTATTTCGCGATGGCGTGCTGCTGGGGTTGGTGCAGGCGGTGATCCGGCCGCCGGTACTCTTTGGCAATGCCTTTTCGCGGAAGGACATTGGCGTAGCCAGCGGGATGCGCCTGCGCTTCTACGACGTCGAGGGAAGCGATGTTGCGGAGCTTTTGGCGGAGCATCCTGCGCCCGGCGGCGAGGGTGATGACGCGGGCAGGATCTCCCATGATCGCCTGCGCCTTGAGCAGACCTATCCGGTCCTGGCTTTTGGCCGGACGTATGCGATGGTGGTGACGCCGACCGCAGGCGGGGCGGTCTGGGCTTCGCCGGGCCTGCCGTGGCTGGTCGCGGTTCTGGGGCTGGTGTTGACGCTGGCGGCGGCGATGTTCGTGGGCTTCCTGCGGGAGCGGCGCTTTGCCCTGGAGGCGTTGGTGCGTCAGCGTGCGGCGACGCTGGAGGAGCGCGAGCGTCAGCTGACCCTGGCGCAGCGGATGGAGACCTTGGGGCTGATGGCGGGGGGCATCGCCCACGACTTCAACAACCTGCTGGTGGCGATCCAGGGGAATGCGGAGCTGGCGCTGATCCAGGTGGCGCAGGACGAGGGATCGCCGCTGGTCAAATCCCTGCGGGCGGTGATCACGGCGGCGCGGAGCGGCGCCGGCTTGACGCGTCAGCTTCTGGCCTATTCGGGCAGGGGGCATGGGAAAAAGGGGCCTTGCGACCTGGCCTGTCTGTTGTCCGACAATGCAGGGATGTTCCGTTCCTTGGTGGGCAAGGGGATCCGGTTGGAGGTGGCTGCGGGGCCTGAGCCGGCGTGGATCCATGGGGATCCGGCCCAGATCCAGCAAGTGGCGATGAACCTACTGACGAATGCGGCGGAGGCGATCGGCAAGGACAAGGCCGGAACGATCAGGCTGTCCGTACGGGTTGCCGATTGCGATGCGGCGACGCTTCTCCGGAGCCGGGTCGACGGCCATGGCGAGGCGGGGCGATATGTCTGGCTGGAGGTGACCGACACGGGCTGCGGCATGGACGCGGCGACGTGCGAGCGCATGTTCGAGCCGTTCTTCACGACCAAGCCGTCTGGCCATGGATTGGGGACATCGGCCATACTGGGGATTGTCAAGCGGCACGGTGGGGCGATCCTTGTCGAGAGCGAATCGGGGAGAGGGACGACGATCCAGGTGCTTTTCCCGGCTTTACCCCATCCCCCGGGAGATGGGGCATTGCCATTGCCGTCTCCAAGGGAGCATGATGGCATGAACGGGGCGGCGGCAGGTCGAGGCGTCGCCACAAACGTCGGCCTGGACGGCCTGGTGCTGGTGGTCGACGACGAGGAGCTGTTCCGGTCCTTCTGCGAGGAATCGTGCCGGAGCTTTGGCTACCGGGTGTTGGCGGCGGACGGCGGGCGTGCGGCCATCCGTCTTTGCCGCGAGCATGCCGGGGAGATTGGTTGCGTGATCCTGGACATGGTGATGCCGGACATGGACGGGGCCGTGGTGTTCGACGCGCTGCGGGAAATTTCTCCGGAGGTGCCGGTTGTCATCTGCAGCGGCCTGTCGGTCGAGGAGGCCCGACTCCGCATGGGCGAGCGCCGGCCGGCTGTATTCCTGCATAAGCCATTTGGCATGAATGAACTATGTGATGCCTTGTCCTCTGTTTTGGCGAGGAAGCCATGAGTGTAGGCATGATGGGGATGGCGGCGGGGCGGTGGCGGCAGCTGGTCTGCTGGCATGTGCCGGCCTTGGCGTGCATGGCGCTGCTGTCGGCGTTGACCTGGGGGCTTGCCGAGTGGCATGCCCACGAGACGGATGCCGAGATGCGGGCCGACTTGCTGCGTCGGGCGATAGTGTTGGCCAAGACGATTGATGCGGAGGGGATCAAGGCATTGTCGTTCACGGCGGCGGACCGCGACCATCCGCACTACCGGCGGTTGTGCCGCCAGATGGCCGAGTATGGGCGCGTGGTTGGGCTGCGCAGCATCTACAGCATGGCGCTACGGGACGGGAAACTGGTGTTTGGTCCGGAGAGCCTGCCGGAAGGGGATCCATTGGCTTCGCCGCCGGGGACGGTCTATCGGCAGCCTTCTTCGTGGAGCTTCGAGGTGTTTGCCACGGGAGAACCCGGCGTCGTTGGCCCCGAGACGGATGAATACGGGACGTTCATCTCGGCGCTCGCGCCGGTCTTCGATCCGGAGAGTGGCGAGGTGCTGATGGCGGTAGGGGTGGACATTCTTGCCGACGAATGGGCGGATGCGGTGCATCGGGCGCGATGGGTACCGATGCTGATGGGGGGCACCTTGCTGGGCATGCTGTTGCTGGCGATGCTGTCGATCGCCTGGCGCAACCGCTGCGGGGTGGCGCTGCAACGCCGGCTGCGGCATCTCGAGACCTTTTGGGCGGTGGTGGCAGGCCTGTGCCTGACCTCTGCGGTGGTGGTCCTGGTCTGGGCCGAGGAATCGCGGATCATGCGGATCGCGTCGGGGCGCATTGTGGACGAAGGGGCGCAGCGTCTTTGCGAAGCCGTGCTGGATGTCCACCGCCATTTGGCGACCCTGTCGCGGCTCTACGAGAACAGCGTGGATGTTGAGGCGGCGGAATTCTCCGCCTTCGTTCAGCCCATGGTCCAGGCGATGGGGGGGCAGGCCTATGCATGGGCGCCGCGGGTAGCCCCGTCGGCCCGGGCTGCGTTCGAGTCGGGTTTGCCGGGGGATGGTGCGGGCCATTTGCGGATTTGGGGCATGGAGGCGGACGATTGGACGGGGCAGTCCGACGTCTCCCGGTCGCATTTCCCGATCCGGCGGATCCAGCCTGCGGAATTCGATTTTCTGGAGGGATTCGATCTCGCCTCGAACCCGATCTGGGCTGAGGCGATGGCGTGTTCCGTTCGGCTTAGCCTGATGGTGGAGAGCGTCTTCGCTGCTTCGGGGATCGGGGAAGGATTTTCCCCGGAGTTGCTGGTCTTTTGGCCGGTGGTTCTGCCGGAGCGGTCGCATGAACGGCTCCTCGGGCGTGGAAATAGGGCAATGGCTGAGGTCGAGGCCGATGGCTTTGTGGTGGCGATGCTCCGGCCGCAGCGGATCCTGGACGAGGTCGTGCGTCGCCATGTCGCCTGGCGCGGGCGGAATCTCCGCTTGAGTTGGGAGGATGCGTCGGCGCAGGATGGCATCGGGGTGCTCGGGCAATATCCGGCAGACGATCCTCTCCAAAGAACTGGGGCGCGGGCGTTTCGCCGCAGCCTGAGCCAGACGGATCCGGTCTTTGCCTTTGG
>CAZBDL010000163.1:0-7356 GCA_964490525.1 uncultured Victivallales bacterium
CCTCCACCGGCTGAGCATCCAAGCGTTCAATCCGGTGCTCATTGAGGGCTCGGCGATCCGCATCCATCCGCTTGTCTGCGCGGCCTATAACGCGGACTTCGACGGCGACCAGATGGCCGTCCACGTGCCGCTGTCCAATGAGGCGCAGGTCGAGACCAAGCTGATCATGTTGGCGCCGAACAACATCTTCTCGCCGTCGAGCGGCAAGCCGATCATGTCACCGACACAGGACATCACGCTCGGCTCATACTATCTGAATGCCGAGCCGAACCCTGCGCTCAAGCCACGTGCTTTCGCCGGCTACTTTGATGCGTTGAATGCCTTGGGGGCGGGCGTGATCGAGATCCACGACCCCATCCTGATCCCGAATCCGGACCGCAATCGCAAGACGCTTTGGGGAAATCCCGAGGCGAAGACGCTGGTCACCACTCCGGGGCGCTGCATCTTCAACGAGATCTGGCCGTCGGAGCTTGGCTTCCACAACAGTCCGACCGACAAGAAGGCGCTGGGGCGCCTGATCAGCGACTGCTACAAACATGTCGGGCACGAGGCGACGATCCGCATCCTCGACCAGCTCAAGGAACTGGGCTACGAGTACGCGACCCGGGCCGGCTTCTCGATCTCGATCACCGACATGGTCATTCCGCCAAGCAAGGACGAGCACATCGCCCGGGCACGGGAGGAGATCAAGGTGGTCGTGCAGCAGCATACCCGCGGTGTGCTGACCGACGGCGAGCGCCACAACAAGATCTGCGACATCTGGACGCAGGCGAGCAACCGCGTTGCCAACGATCTGTTCACGACGCTGAACCAGCCGCTCCAGCGGCGCAGCGAGATGAACCCGATCTTCGCGATGCTCGACTCGGGGGCACGCGGCAGCCGCGACCAGATCCGCCAGCTCGCCGGCATGCGCGGGCTGATGTCCAAGCCCAGCGGCGACATCATCGAGCGCCCGATCATCTCCAACTTCCGCGAGGGCCTTTCCGTCCTCGAGTACTTCATCAGCACACACGGCGCCCGCAAGGGATTGGCCGACACCGCCCTGAAGACCGCCGATTCCGGCTACATGACGCGCAAGCTCGTTGACGTGGCCCAGGACTTGATCTGCCGCGAAGGTGACTGCGGCACGGTCAAGGGCATTTGGGTGAGCAACATCATTGAGGGGGACGATGAGGTCGTCTCCATCCGCGAGCGTGTCGTCGGGCGCTACAGCGCGCAGAGCATCCGCGATCCCTTGCGCGAGGGCGAGTACCTGGTCAAGGCGGGCGAGGAGATTACCGAGCCCATCGCGGATGCCCTGGTGGACCGCGGCATCAACCGCGTCTTCATCCGTTCGGTGCTGACGTGCGAGACCCGCTCGGGCACCTGCATCAAATGCTACGGGCGCAATCTTGCCAACGACCGTCCGGCGGTCATCGGCGATGCGCTCGGCATTATCGCCGCCCAGTCGATCGGCGAGCCGGGCACACAGCTAACCATGCGGACCTTCCATATCGGCGGCACCGCCACCTCGGCCTACAAGCAGCCGCTCATCCAGGCCCGCCAGGCCGGCACGATCAAGTTCGAGAACGTCCGTGTCGTCGAGAACGAGGCCGGCGAGACCATCGTGGTGAACAAGAACGGCTCCATCGTCATCTACGACGCCGACCGGCTCGACGAGGCGAAGGCCCGAGTGGCCGGAATCGAGAAGGCCTTGGCCGAGGCGGAGCGCAAGGGCCATGCCGAGAAGGTCGCCGCCCTCCAGGAATCGCTGGTTCAGGCCCGCGCCCGAACCCACTATTCGCACTATGAGCTCGACCGCTTCGAGATCGAGCGCGGCGCCATCGTCGCCCGCAAAGACGGCAGCAAGGTCAAGCCGAACGACAAGATCATCAGCTGGGATCCCTACAACGTGCCGATCATCGCCGAGGAGGCTGGCACCGTTGTCTTCCGGGACCTGATCGAGGGGGTCACGTTGAACCGCGAGACGAAGCGCGGCGGCGTGGTCGAGGTCTCGGTCATGGAGCACCGCGAGGACCTGCATCCACAGATCGTGGTCAACGATGCCCACGGCGAGATGATCGCGCATTATCCCCTGCCCTCCGGGGCGCACCTGATGATCGCACAGAACGCCAAGGCGAAGGCGGGCACCGTCCTTGCCCGTGTGCCCCGGCAATTGGCGAAGAACAAGGACATCACCGGCGGCCTGCCCCGGGTCTCGGAGCTGTTCGAGGCGCGCACCCCGCGCGAAGTCGCCGAGATTGCCCGGATCGACGGCGTCGTCGAGCTGGGCAAGATCACTCGCGGGCGCCGCCAGGTGATCATTCGCGACCAGGAGAACAACCAGACCGAGGAACACACCATCGCCGCCACCAAGCACCTCTCGGTCGGCAAGGGCGACATCGTGCGCAAGGGGCAGAAGCTTACCGAAGGCGCCATCCTGCCCCAGGAGCTGCTCGACATCTGCGGTCCCCAGGAGCTCCAGGAGTACCTGGTCAACGAGATCCAGCTCGTCTACCGCGCCCAGGGTGTCGAGATCAACGACAAGCACATCGAGGTGATTGTCCGGCAGATGCTTCAGAAGGTCCGCATCACGGATCCCGGGACAACGCTCTTCCTGCCGGCCGAAGAGATCGACCGCCAAGCCTTCCTTGACGAAAATGCGCGGGTGGTGGCGACCGGCGGCCAGCCCGCCCAGGCGGAACCGGTGTTGCTCGGCATCACCAAGGCCTCGCTGGAGACCGAGAGCTTCATCTCCGCCGCCTCCTTCCAGGACACCACCCGGGTTCTCACCGAGGCGGCGACCCTGGGCAAGACCGATTTCCTCCGGGGCTTCAAGGAGAACGTCATCACCGGGCATCTCATCCCGGCCGGTACGGGCACCGAGGAAATCCAGGGCTACCGCATCGTCCGCCTCGGCGAGGAGCTCGCCCCGGACCGCGAGCTGGAAGTCCGCGAAGAAGGCACGCGCATGACGATCGAGGAGAAGGCGAATCTGGCGGCGGCCCGCGAGATGCTGGCCATCGACGACGACGAGTGAGCGCGAGAAAAAAGGCGGATGGGCCCGATAATCGTTTGTATTCGTGGCGCGGCGCGCTAATTTATGGGCCCGCGAAAATTCGCGGTCGGCCGTGAGGCCGGCAGCATAACGCACTGAACAGGAACAGGAAAAAGGCATGCCGACGATCAACCAGCTGGTGCGGCACGGGCGGAGCGAAAAGGCCAAAAAGAGCAAGTCCCGTGCCTTGGATCGATGCCCCCAGCGGCGGGGCGTCTGCCTGCAGGTGACCACCCGAACCCCGAAGAAGCCGAACTCGGCCCTACGCAAGATCGCCAGGGTGCGGCTGACCAACGGGGAAGAGGTCACCGCGTACATCGGCGGCGAGGGCCACAACCTCCAGGAGCACTCGGTGGTCCTGGTCAAGGGCGGTCGTGTCCGTGACCTTCCCGGGGTGCGCTACCACATTGTGCGTGGCACGCTGGATGCCCTCGGTGTCGAGAAACGCAAGCAGGGACGCTCGAAATACGGTGCCAAGAAAAGCAAGTGACCGGCTTTGGCCGCGTCGCCCCGCTCCAGGACCGGACCCCCGCTGTCGGCATCGTCGAATGGATGCCGACAGTTTTTTCTGTGACAACAGCAGCCTACGGGAATGCCGACCATGAGAAGACGCAGAATTGTCAAGCGCGAACTGACGCCAGATGTGAAGTACAACAGCGAGCTTGTCGCCCGCCTCATCAACGTGGTCATGAAGCGCGGCAAGAAGTCGACGGCGCAGGGCATCGTCTACGGTGCCTTCGAAATCATCCGGCAGCGTAAGAAGAACCTCGAGCCGCTCGAGGTCTTCCTGCAGGCGCTGGAGAACGTCAAGCCGCGGCTTGAAGTGAAGAGCCGCCGCGTCGGCGGCGCGACCTACCAAGTGCCCGTCGAGGTCAATGCCGACCGGCAGGTCGCCGTCGCCTTGCGCTGGCTCACCGGCTACGCCGGCGGGCGGAAGGGGCAGTCGATGCGAGACGCCCTGGCGGGCGAGTTGCTGGACGCCTTCGAGAACACCGGTTCCGCCGTGAAGAAGAAGGAAGACACCCACAAGATGGCGGCGGCCAACAAGGCCTTCGCCCATTACCGCTGGTGACCGCCGCCGGTCACCCGGAGTCCTTTGCCATGATTGCCCATCTCGACCACCAGAACTACCGCGAGGCCGAGGGACGCCTGGTCCCCCTTGCCCGCGTGCGCAACATCGGCATCATGGCCCATATCGACGCCGGCAAGACCACCGTCTCCGAACGCATCCTCTTTTACACCGGGGTGAGCTACAAGATGGGCGAGGTCCACGAGGGCACCGCCACCATGGATTGGATGGTCCAGGAACAGGAGCGTGGCATCACCATCACCTCCGCCGCCACGACCTGCTTCTGGAAGGAGCACCGGATCAACCTGATCGACACCCCGGGACATGTCGACTTCACAGCCGAGGTCGAGCGCTCCCTGCGGGTGCTCGACGGTGCGGTCGCGGTGTTCTGCGCGGTTGGCGGCGTCCAGCCGCAAACCGAGACCGTCTGGCGCCAAGCCCGCAAGTACAATGTCCCGGCCATCGCCTTCATCAACAAGATGGACCGCACCGGGGCCGACTTCGCGGTGGTCGTCGAGAGCATCCGCAACCGGCTCGGCGCCACCCCGGTCCCGATCCAGGTGCCAATCGGCGCCGAGGGCAACTTCCGCGGCGTCGTCGATGTCATCGGCCGCCGCGCCCTGTACTTCGACGGCGACGAGCATGGCGCCGAGATGCGCGAGGCCGAGATTCCCGCCGAGCTGGTCGCCGAGGCCGAGCAAGCCTGGCGCCATGTGGTCGAATGCGTCGCCGAGAACGACGAGGCCGTCATGGAGCTGTTCCTGGCCGACCAGCAGCCGTCGGCCGAGGTTCTGCGCGCGGCGTTGCGCCGGGCCACCCTGGCCGGGAGCCTGACGCCGGTCCTGTGCGGGGCGGCCTTCAAGAACAAGGCCGTGCAGCCGTTGCTCGACGCGGTCGTGGACTACCTGCCTTCGCCGGTCGACATCTGGGATGTGGCGGGCGTGCATCCGAGCACCGACGAGGTGCTCCGCCGCCAGGTCGGCGACGACCAGCCCTTCGCCGCCTTCGCCTTCAAGATCATGAACGATCCGTATGTGGGGAAGCTCGCCTTCTTCCGCATCTATTCCGGGAAGGCCGAGCGCGGCATGACGGTCTACAATCCGCGCACCCGCCGCCGTGAGCGGCTCGGCCGACTGCTCCAGATGCATGCCAATCACCGGGAAGACCGCGACGCGATCTTCTGCGGCGACATTGCCGCCGCCGTCGGGCTGAAGAACGTAACCACGGGCGACACGCTCTGCGCCGAGAACGCGCCGATCGCCCTGGCCCCGGTGAAGTTTCCCGATCCGGTCATCTCGATGTCCGTCGAGCCGCGCAGCTCAGGCGACCGCGACCGTCTTTCGCAGGCCTTGGGCGCGCTCTCCGACGAAGATCCGACCTTCTGCGTGCGCAGCGACGAGGAGACCGGCCAGACCATCATCTCCGGCATGGGCGAGCTGCACCTCGAGATCATCCGCGACCGCTTGGTCCGTGAATTCCGCGTCGAGGCCTCGACCGGTCGACCGGAGGTCTCCTACCGCGAGGCGATCACCAAGGTGGCCGAGGCCAAGACCAAGTTCATCCGGCAGACGGGCGGACGCGGCCAGTACGCCCATGTCGAGATCCGCATGGCACCGCGCGAGCGGGGCGCCGGCGTGATCATCGAGAACAAGATCGTCGGCGGCTCGATTCCGAAGGAGTTCCACAAGGCGGTCGAGGTCGGCCTCGCCCAGGCCGCCCAGACCGGCGTCCTGGTCGGCTATCCGGTGATCGACATCTGCATCGAGATCCTCGACGGCTCGCACCATCCGGTGGACTCTTCGGAGATGGCCTTCAAGATCGCGGCCTCGATGGCCTTCAAGGAGGCCGCCCGCAAGGCCGGGCTGGTGCTGCTCGAACCGGTCATGAAGGTCGAGATCACCACGCCGGACGACCACATGGGCGACGTCATCGGCGACATCACCAGCCGGCGCGGTCAGATCCGCGAGCTGGAGAGCAGCCGCAAGGAGGCCGCCCGCCTCCTCGCGCACACGCCCCTGGCCGAGCTCTTCGGCTATGCCACCGCCCTGCGCTCACTGTCTCGCGGGCGGGCCACGTACTCCATGGAGCCCTCGCACTTTGAGCAGGTTCCCGCGTCGATTCAAACTCAGATTGTGGAGAAGAAAGCATGAGCCCAGCCGCGCCCGCCAAGACAAAGCAGAACCGACAGGTCATCCGCATCCGGCTTCAGGCCTTCGACCACCGCATCCTCGACCAGTCGGTCGCAGAGATCGTCAAGACCGTCAACCGTACCGGGGCCGTCGTCGCCGGGCCAATTCCGCTGCCGACGCGGATCGAGCGCTACACGGTGAACCGCTCCCCCCACGTGGACAAGAAGTCCATGGATCAGTTCGAGATCCGCACGCACAAGCGGCTGCTGGACATCATCAATCCGACGGCGAAGACGGTGGACGAGTTGAAGAAGCTCAACCTGCCGACGGGCGTCGACATCACCATCAAGATCGGTTTCTGAGGCAAGGACATCGCGCCGCCGCCGGGCGGCGTTCAACCCACACACGGCACCTCTGCCCATCGTCGCATCGGTCCGCGGCACGTGCCAAGGAGGAAAAGGGACCATGAAAGGCCTGCTCGCCAGAAAACTCGGCATGACCCGGGTCTACGATGACCAGGGGAAGGTCACGCCGGTCACCGTCCTGGAGGCCGGTCCGTGCCGCGTCCTCGAGGTCAAGTGCCCCGAGAAGCACGGCTATGCCGCCGTCCAGCTCGGCTTCGGGATCCGCAAGGCGAAGAACGTCGGCAAGGCCGTCGCTGGCCATTGCCGCGCCGCCGGGATTGCGGACCGGCCCCCGGCCCGCATTCGCGAGATCCGCATCGCCAATCCCGCCGAATTTACCGTCGGCAGCGAACTGACGGCGGACATCTTCAAGGTCGCGGAGTTCGTTGACGTCACCGGCACTACCAAGGGCCGCGGCTTCCAGGGCGTCGTGCGCCGCTGGCATTTTGCCGGCGGGCGCGCCAGCCATGGCGGCGGCTGGCACCGCCGCCCCGGCTCGATCGGCCAGTGCGAATGGCCCGGCCATGTCGCCAAGGGACAGAAGCTCCCCGGTCAGATGGGCAATGTCCGGCGCACGGTCCAGAACCTGCGCGTGGTCCGTGTCTCCCTGGAGGAAAATCTGCTCTTTGTCAAGGGGGCCGTTCCCGGACCCACCGGCGGCTATCTGCTGGTGCGCGGCGCCCGCAAGAAGAGCGCGTAAGCGAGAGGATGCGTGAT
>CAZBDL010000164.1:0-7351 GCA_964490525.1 uncultured Victivallales bacterium
GACGGCAGCGGCTGGCGGTGGTCGGCCTCGGGCGCAACGCGACGCTGCGGGCGGTGCCCCCGGCCGAGGGCGGTTTTCTGGTGTTGCACCGGGACGACCGTCCGCTACGAATGCTGGGCTACAACCTGCCGCGCGAGGATTCGGCCATCGAACCCTGCTCGGCGGCGGAGTTCACGGGGGCGGCGGCGGCGGGGATGACGATTTCGGCGGAGCCCTGGCAGGAGGAATCGCGCACCCGGCGCGAATATCTCTGGGCGACCTTGGCGTTGCTCTTGCTGGCCTTGGCCTTGGAGGCCTATGCGCACTTTTTCCGGCGGCTGGTGGCGGTCGCCCCGGCCACGGTCGGGACGGCGACGGCCATCCACGCCCCTTCCCCGACGGCACCGGAGGCCGGATCATGACGACGGGAACCTGGACAAGCTGGCTGGTCCGCCTGGTCGATCCCGGGCAAGGACGGTACGTCGAGACGGTGCACCGGATCGGGGTGGAGAGCTGGCTGCCAACCTGGCTGATTCCGTTTGCCGCCGCGGGGATCATCGCCCTGGCTGTGTGGAGCTACCGCCGCGAGGCGCGGCTGAGCCGTCGGCGGCGCGCCCTCCTGGTCGTCCTGCGCGCGGCAGCCTGGCTGGCGGCGCTGGCGCTGCTGCTGCTGCCGCGGCTGGAGATCGAGGGCGAGGGGACGCCCCCGGGGACGGTGCCGGTGATCATCGACGCAACGGAGAGCATGACCATCCATGACATGGCGGGGCAGAAGAGCCGCTGGGAGCTGGCGCTGGCCTCGGCCGAGGCGCTCTCCTCCGGCAACCGGCGTCGCGAGGACCTGCGCCTGGTCGAGTACCTGGCCGGGCGCGAGGTGCGGCGGCGCAGCGCGGTGCCGGAGGCGGCGGCGGACGCCGACCAGACGTCGCTGCCGGGCATGCTCGAAGGGGCCTACCGCGAAACTTTGGGCGAATACTGTCCGGGAATCGTGCTGCTTTCGGACGGCGGACACAACAGCCCGGAGCCGCTCGACCCGATCCTCGACCTGCTGCGGCGGCGGCGCATCCCGGTGCTGGCCTGCGGGTTCGGCCAGGAGACCTCGCGCGACCTGGCGGTGAACGACCTCCTGGCCGACGACGTGGTGTTCATCAACGAGAAGGCGAAGCTGTTTGCGACGCTGTCGCACCGCGGCTATGCGGACCAGGACATCGACCTGACGCTGACCCTCGGGGAGAGCGAGGTCCATGCGGGGCGCCACCGTCTGGGGCCGGACGGCGAGGTCGGGCTACCCATCGAGTACATTCCGACAGCGAAGGGGACGTTCACCCTGACGGCGAACGTGGCGCCCCTGGCCGGGGAGGTGACCCTGGAGAACAACCGCCTGACGCGGACGGTGCGGGTGATCGACGAGAAGATCCGCATCCTGCTGGTCTTCGGGATGCCGTCGTGGGAGTTTCGCTATCTGAGCGGGGCATTTTCACGGGACGAACGGGTCTCGTTGAAGGCCTGGCTGGCGGAGGCTGACCGGCGGATCTTCCGGCGCGGCACGGAGGCGGGGCATTTCATCGCGAACCTGCCGGCGACGGCGGACGAGCTCAACGCCGGCTACGACATTGTGGTGCTTTCGCGGGTCGACGTGCCGTCCCTGCCGGAGAGCTTCCGCCAGGCGCTGCCCGAGTTCGTGCGCGACCGGGGCGGCGCGGTGGTCTTCCTGGCCGATCCCGGGCGGATTCCTTTCTCGCTGGCGGGCACGCCCTGGGAGGCGATGCTGCCGGTCAACCTCGGGGCCCAGCCGGCGCGCACCTACAAGGAGGAGCTGTTCAGTCCGATCACGACGTCGTGGCGGGCGGCGCTGACCGAGGAGGGCGCGGGGCACCAGCTGATGGCCTTCGCCGGGACCCGCGAGGAGAACCGCCAAGCCTGGGCCGAGCTGCCGCCGTTCCACTTCGCCTACCGTCCCGCCCGGATCAAGCCCGGCGCGGTGACCTTGATGAACCTTGTGCCCGAGGGGGGCGGCGACCCCATTCCCGGGCTGGTCTACCAGAGCTACGGCAAGGGGCTGGCGCTGCACCTTGGGGCGGACGCCACCTGGCGCTGGCGCAAGGAATTTGGCGACCGCTACTTCCGCGACTTTTGGGGGCGCGCCGTGCAATTCCTCGGGCTGCCGCACCTGCTGGGCGAACCGGCGCAATCGGCGATCCTGGTGAGCCGGGAGAACTGCGTGGCCGGCGAGCGCATCCCGATCCGTGCGAAGCTGAGCAATCCCGGCGACTTCACGCCGCATGTGGACGAGGACGGGGTGGACCTGGCGGTGGTGGCGGAGGACGGCGCGGAACGGGCCGTGCGGCTGATGCCGATCCCGGACCGTCCCGGACTCTACCGGGGAACCTACCTGCCGGAGGTGCCCGGCGAGATTGTCCTGCGCCTGCCGGAACGGTTCAACGCCGGCGACGTGGAGCTGCGCGTGAGCCGTCGCCAGGCGGAGTTCCGCACGCCGGGCATGCGCCGTGACCTGCTCGAACGGGTGGCCGAGGCGACCGGTGGCAAGGTCTTCCTGCCCGGGCAGGAGCGGGAACTGCTGGCCGCCCTGTGGCAGGGCCGCCCCCGTCAGGCGACCCGCCTGGCCCTGACGCTCTGGGACAGCCTACCGCTGGCCCTGGCGATCCTGCTGCTGCTGACCGCGGAATGGTTCACGAGAAAGGTCTCGCACCTTGACTAGGAAACCGACATCGGCGCGAAAGCGGACGGAACGGAAGGCGGCGGCGCCGGCACCGCCGCCGGATCCGTTGCGCGCCCGCCTGCAGGAGGCCTGCCGCCGCCGCCAGCGGATTCAGCGGACAGCCCAGGTCCTGCTACTCGGGGCGGGCGCCCTGCTGTCCGGGTTCGGGGCGTTTGTGCTGGACTACCTGACGAGCTTTCCGATGGCCATGAGGCTGGCGACGACCCTCGCCATCGTCGGCGTCTTTTCCTGGTGGCTGCCACGCCGCCAGCGCGCGCGATTCCGTCCGCCGACCGACGAGCTAGCCTTCGCCCGCGAGGTCGAGCGGCTGGCGGAACGCGGGGTGCCGGGGGGATTCGGCTCGCTGCTGGTCTCCGCCCTCGAGTTCAGCGCCGGGCGGGGCACTGGCTCGCGCGAGCTTCGCGGCCGCGCCATCGCGGAGGCGGGCGGACCACGCTTCGACCCGCGCCGCCTGCGCCTGTACGATGTGCGGTTCATGCGCCTGACGATGACGTCCGTCGTCATCTGCCTGTTGATCTACGGGGCATGGCTGGCGGCAAGTCCGGCGACCCTGGGGATCTTCCTGGCGCGGGCCGTGGGGCTGCCCGTGCCCTATCCGACCCGCACGCAGTTGCTGGCGGTGGACTATCCGCCGGTCGCCGCCATGCACCAGCCGGTGACGGTGAGGATCCGGGCCGGGGGCGTGATTCCGGCGGGCGGACGGTTGCGCATCCGCCACCAGGACGAATCGCCGTTCCATGTGGATCTCGAGCCGGACGAGGCCCCGGGCAGCTTCCGCTGCGAGATTCGCGAGCCCGCCCGCAGCTTCACCTTCGCGATCCGCCTCGGCGACGTGCGCAGCCCCGAACATGCGGTGACCGTGGTGCGCCCGCCCTTCGTGGTGCACGGCGAGGTCGTGGTCCGGCCTCCGCCCTACACCGGGCAGGCCGAACAAACCTTGGCGTTGGGGGCCCTGGAAATCCTGGCCAACAGCCAGGCCGACCTCGTCCTGACGGCCGACCGCCCGGTGCGAACCTGCGAGCTGGAGATCGACGGCGAGCGCCTACCCTTGGCACGCGAGGGCGACCGTTGGATCCTGCGGCGCTGGCTGGTCCGCCAGGGTGGGCGCTATGCGATCCGCCTGGTCGACGCCGACGGAATCGAAAACCTCGACCGCATCCACTATCCGCTGGATCTGCGCGCAGACAGCCTGCCCACGGTCCGGCTCGACCGTCCGCGCGAAGGATCCCACTATGCCCCGGTGAGCAAAATGAAATGGATGATCGGGGTCGTGGACGACTTCGCCGTCGCCGAGATGGCGCTGGACTACACGGTCGGCACCCGCGACGAGACCGGGCAGATCCGGCCGCTGCGCCAAGGCAGCGTGCCGATGACCATTCCACCGGGACGCCGCGACCTGGCCATGGAGGGCGTCCTCGACCTCCTCGCCCTCAACCTCTCGCCCGGCGTCTCCGTCGTCTTCCAGGCCCGCGCCCGCGACGCCTCCGTCTACCGGTCGGCCGACGAGGGCGGCGTCTCCGCGCCGGTCACCGTCCACATCGTCTCCGCCGCCGAGCTGCGCACCATCATCGCCCAGGAGATGGATCACGTCCACCAGATGGTCGAGGACATCCAGACGGACATGAAGCACCACGCCCGCATGATCGACATGAAGTCCAAGGAATGAACCCCAGGGAAAAGGAGAGCCTCCCCATGAACACAACGCGTGCAGGCCGATCGGCCATGCTGGCCGGAACCCTCGTCGGCGCCGTCCTGGTCGGCGGCTCCGAGGCCCTCGTCCGCGAGGCCGTCAACGAGGAGCGCGCTTTGGGCGAAGTGGCGACGCGCCTGGGCGAGATACAGGAGCGGCAGGAAGAAAGCAACATTTTCAGTGGCAAGGAGATCGAGAATACCGGACAGCAGGACGCATCGGTGCGCGCCGTGCGCGCCGAGCAGTACCGGACGATTCTTGAGGGGCTCAGCCAGGCCAGCGGGAACGGCGACAAGGCGGGCTATGCGGAGGCCTACGGGGCCTACCGCGAGGCGTTGGCGATCCTGGAGAAGACTTTCCAGGCGGAGGGACTGCGCCGCGCCCTGGCGGCAAGCCAGGCGCTGGCCCGGCAGGAGGAGCTGCGGCAGGAGACGGAGGCCTTGGCCGAGGCGCTGGCGGAGCAGGAGAAACTGAGCGACGAGGACCTGGAGCGCCTGGCGGAGATGGCCGAGCGTCAGGAGGCGCTGAGCCGCGACATTGAGCAGAACCTGCGCCAGCCGATGCGCGACGCCGCCGAGGCGCTGCAGGACATGAACCTGCCGGAGGCGGCACGACAACAGGATCGCGCGATCGAGGAGCTGCGCCGGATGGTCGGCGAGGAGATGGGCAACGAGCAGCTCGCGAACGCCGAGGATCTGGAGACCCTGAGCCGCATGGAGGAGTCGCTGGCGGCCATGGAGCAGGAGCTGCGCCACGCGATCGAGCAGCAACAGCCATTGACGGACCAGCAGCGCCAGGAGATGGCGATGCAGATGGACGAGGCGGCCCGCGAACTGGCGGAGAGCCAGATGCCGGAGGCGGCCGAGGCCACGGAGCAGGCGATGGAACAGCTCATGCAGCCGAACGACCAGGCGGCCCGCCAGGAGCTGGCCAAGGCGCTGGAGCAGGTCCGGCAGCAGCAGCAGCAGCTGGCCCAGCCCCAGCCGCCACCGCCGTCGGATCCCACGATGCAGGAGGGCAAGGAACAGGAGCGCCTGGCCGAGGCCGTGCAGGAAGGCCAGCGGCAGGCCGCAGATGCGGGCGACGAATGGCAGGCGGGGCTGCCGGAAAGCGAACGCGCCGCCCTGCTCTCCGCACGCCAGGCCCGGTACGACGACCGCATGGACGAGGCGGTCAAGCGCTACTTCGTCGAGCTGGCCAAATGATCCTCGCCGCCGCCAGCCCCATGCATGCCGCGGGCCGCCGCCTGGCCGCCTGTGGCCTGGTCCTGTCCATGGCCGCCACCCCCCTCGCCCTGCGGGCCGAGGGGGTGGACGGGGGGGGGGCCCGGCCCGGCGGCGAGGGCTTCCGCTTCGACGCCCACGTCAAGCTCGATGCACGCGCCGAGGAGGCCATCGCCCAAGCCCAGGCATGGCTTGCTTCGGTGCAAAAACCGGACGGCTCCTGGGACACCCCGTACGGACGCGACAACACTGGCGTCATCGCCTATGCCATCCTCGCCCTGATGGTCAATGGCTCGGTGCCTGGCGAAGGCCGCCACGGGCGCGAGATCGGGCTCGGCCTGCAGTTCCTGCTGAACAAGCAGACGGAGACCGGCCTGATCTGCTCCGGCCCCCAGGCGCATGCCCCGATGTACCAGCATGCCCTGTCCACCATAACCCTTGCGGAAGCCTACGGCATGACCCTCAATCCGCGCCTCCGCACGGCCCTGATCAAGGCGGTCGGGCTGATCGTCGAGACCCAGCACAGCGAGGGCGGATGGCGCTACCAGCCGCGGGTCGAGCGCGGCGACATCTCCGCCAGCGTCATGCAGGTCATGGCCCTGCGCGCCGCCGCCGAATCCGGCATCCAGGTGCCGGACGAGACCCTCGACCGGGCCATCCGCTTCATCCGCAAGTGCTACAATCCCAACGAGAAAGGATTCGGATACATGCATGGGGGCGAGCGCGCCGAGTTTGCGCGCAGCGCCGCCGGCCTGGTCTGCCTGCAGACGGTCGGACTGCACGACGATCCGATCATCCCTGAGGTCGTCGACTATGTCCTGCGCCACACCGACAACCTCCAGGCGAACCACTACTGGTACGGCCACTACTATGCGTCGATCGGGCTTTACCACTACGGGGGCGAGCCCTGGAAGACCTACTATCCGCGCATCAAGGAGAAAATCCTGAAGGACTGGGGGCAGGGGTGCCGCTACGGGAGCAATGTCCTGGACACGTCCTGGGCGGTGCTCATCCTCGGGGTGCCCTACCGCTATCTGCCCATCTACCAACGGTGAACCGAGCCATGCGATCAGCCGCCATCATGCTTGCGATCCTGCTTCCGGCGTTGTCCGGGGCGGGCCTTGCCGCGGACACGGTAGAGACCGGAAGCGGAACCCTCGAGGCCATGGTGACGACGGTCGGGCCGCGGGACATCATCCTGGAGGGGGGGCGTCGGATCGCGCTGGGGAAGGCCGTGCGCCTCCGCCTCGACCGCTTTCCCGTGGCGCCGCAACCGCAAGGCGTGCTGCTGCGCGACGGCACGCGCCTCTGCGGCACGATCCGTGCGTGGGGCGACCCCCTGCGCTTCCGCTCCGTCTCGCTCGGCGAAATCGAGATTCCGCGGGCCGACCTGGCTGCGATCTGGCGGGGAACGGGCCGCCGCCCCTTCGATCCCGCCGCCGCGCCGCTCGCCGCCGAGATCTCCGGCCCCGTCCATCGGGGGCGGGTGATGTGGGCCGACGGCGCCTCGGTCGGCGTGCGCACCGAGGAAGGCCTCCAGCGCATTCCCATGGAGAGGATTGCCCATGTCCTGCTGGTGCCGGCCGCCGCCACCTGCGCCGTCGTCCTGCGCAACGGGGACATCGTCAACCTGCCCCTCACGTGGCAGGGCGACCACGCCATCGTCCAGCACCGCGACCGGGAGATCCGTCTCCCCCTCGCCGCCATCCAGGAAGCCAC
>CAZBDL010000165.1:0-7325 GCA_964490525.1 uncultured Victivallales bacterium
CGGGCGAGGCCGCCAACAGCGCCGCCGACGCCATGGTCAACGCCTCCGACATGCTCGTCACCCGCGCCGCCGCCAAGATCGGGGCCATCTCCACCGACCCCTGCGACCATGACCGGGACAAGAACGTCGGCGCCGCCGACATCCTCGTCTCGCGCGACCATGCCACCAGCCCGGCATCGATGCTGAAGCTGATCGCCCCACCGGCGCCCTGAATCGTTCACCGGCCGTTGCCCATGAACAGCTCGGACTAGAGGCCGAGCCGACGGAAGGTCGGCAGGGCATCGATGAGACTCAGGCCGGTATGGTATCCGGGGTCGGCGTCCGGCGTGGCAGGAATGACCGGCACCGGCTGTCCCGCCGCATTGCGGGTCTGGTAGGCCATGTTGTGGGCGGCGGGGCTGAGGTAGTTGCCGAGGAAGGCCGTGGATGCGGCAACCATGATCTCGGCCAGGGACTCGTCGCCGCTGAATTCGATCGCCAGGGCGGCGGCCCGGATGGCCTCCGGCAGGCTCCACCAGGGCATGTCCGTGTTGACGGGGCGCCGCGCCATCAGGTCGTAGGCCTTGACGATGCCACCGGCCCGGCGGTCGAACCCCAGGGCGACGTTGTGCCGCAGCAGGTCGGGATAGCGGGGGACGAGCCCGGCGGCGAACCGGCGGATGTCCTCGTCGCCGCTCTGGCGCATGGCCAGCAGATTCCTCAGGGAGAGGCCGACAAACTCGATCGCGTGCCCAGGATCGCATAGCAGCACCCCGGCGTCGCGCCATGGCCGTCCGCGGACATCGACCGCCTCCCAGAAGTCATTTCTCACCAACTTGTTGCGCCGTCCGGAGAGGTTGACATGACGGCGCAGGACATGGTCGATCAGCGTCCGGGAACGCTGCTCCCAGGGGGCGGGGGAGAGGCAGGCCATGCCGATGGCGCAGCCGGAGAGGGCGATCATCTTCGGACCCTGGAGGATCCGCCCGGGAACATGGGCAACCCGGTTTCTGGGGTCAAACGCCTGCTGGTCGCTGCGAAAGCGGTCCGGATCCGGGGATAGGATGTCGTCGACGACCCGAGAGAAGTAGCCGGCGGCGGCATCAAGGAGGCGACGGTCGCCCAGGCAGGCGGCGGCCGCCATCAGGCCCTTCGAACAGAAAAGGTCGCTGTAGTTGCTGCCCGGCGGGATGGGCGTCGTCACGGGCACCAGCGTGCGGCAGTCTTCGACCGCCAGGCGCTCGCCGTCCACCGTGACCATGAAGTGGAGACGTCCGCCCAGCCGGTGGCGCAACGCCTCGACGCTGGCCACGACCTTGCCAAGCAGGCTGAGGATGGCCTGTCGGCGCGCCTCCCGCCCGTCGGGGGAAAGGACGGAGCAGGTGGGCAGCCAGCGGCAGTGCCCGGCAAGGGCCTCGAGCCCGCGTCCCTGGATCCAGGGATAGACAACGTGGCGGCGCTTGAATTCGGGATCGGCGTTGCCGAAGTCGCGGCCGGTGAGGATGTCCAGCTTGGTGTCGATGAAGGGATAGTCCGGGCGGCGCGCCTGGCGCGCCAGGATGGCATCGAGGACATCGACAAGATTTTGTTCGAGGGCCTGCGACAGGGGGGCGCTCATGGCGGCACGATCCTCGGGCAGGGATTCAGCAGGACACGTCGATGCGGTTGGTCTGCGCGGGATCAAGGTCGGCCAGGGGAATCTGCGGGCCATGGGGCTGGCCGTTGAGCAGGAGCGACGGGCGGCCCGACGTCTTCTTCGCCCGCGTGAAGCGGACATGGACGCGTCGGCCCCGCCAGATCTTGACGATCTCGTAGCCTGGCCATGAAGCAGGCGCGGCGGCGGTGATCGAGAGGGCATCGAACCCGGCCTTGACGCCGAGGAGCTCGACGACGACGCGCCGGAACCAGGAGAGCGAGCCGGTGAAGTTGCTGAAGAGCTGGGCGCCAAAGGCGGGATGGTCGGGGCCGACGGTGAAGTTCGACTGCTGGTGCCGGGGACCGGTGGCGACGTCCTGGAACATGGACGAGGGCAGGACGCGGAGCAGGCCGGCGAGGCATTCGTCGGGGCGGCCGCGGGCGGCCAAGGCATAGAGGAAGAAGGCCTCGCCATGGAGATAGATGCTGCCGTTCTCGAACATGCCCGGCATGATGTCGGCGATGCGCCCGACCTCCCGGCGGCTCGCCGCCGTGTACGAAGGGGCGAGAAGGAGGTGGCCGAAGGGGGTCTCCAGGGCCTTCAGGGCGGCCCAGACGGCCTCCTCCCGGCCGGCATGGGCGGCGACGCCGGTGAAGATGGCCCAAGCGTTGACGTTGAGGTGGATCTTGCCCTCGGGGCACTGGGCGCCGCCGATCGGGCGGCCCTGGTCGTCAATGGCATAGAGGTACCACTGGCCGTCCCAGCCATGGCGGTTGACGGCGGCGGCGAGCCGGGTCGCGAGGCGGCGCATCTCGGCGGCATCGCGGGCCCGGCCGGTGCGGGCCGCGATCTCGGCCATGATCCTGGCCGCATGGACGCAGGCGCAGCTCAGCCAGACGCTGACGCCCTGGCGGCCGCCGATGCCGGAGAGGGCGTCGTTCCAGTCGCCATAGCCGATGCGGCACAGGCCGTGATGCCCGGCATTGTCGGCCAGGGAGCGCACGGCCTTGAGGGCATGCTCGTAGACGGTGCCCCGGGATGTGGGGTCGGGGCGGCCCGCGCCCTCGTCGAAGTAGGGGACCTCCTCGTCGAGGAGGGCGAAGTCCCCGGTCTCCTTGAGGTATTCGGCCAAGGTGTCGGGGATCCAGCTCGGGGAATCCAGGTACATGCGCAGGTCACACCCGGCCCCGGGGAACTTCTCGAACTGGCGCACGGCGCGGCCGTCGGCAAGCTGGTAGTGGAGGGTGCGCAGGAGCATGGTCCGGACATACTCCGGGTCGAAGGCGCAGATGCCGAGGAGATCCTGGAGGACATCGCGGTAGCCGACCTTGTCAAGGGCGCGGCAGAAGCGGGATTGGTTCCGGGCCTGATAGCGGGACCAGACATTGAAATAGCGGTCGAGGTCGGCGGACGGGGTGCGGATCTTGTGGCGGCCGATCCAGTCGGCCCAATGGACGGCGAGGCGCCCGGCCACGTGCCCGGAACGGCGCAACGCCTCCTTGCGCACTTTGCGGATGAAGGCCGTCCTGGCCTGCTTCTCCGCCGGGCAGGCCCCGTAGCCCAAAGTCCAGGCGGCCGATTCGCCGGGACGGAGGCAGGCCTTGAACTCGACGGCGGCGACCAGGCCGGCATAAGGCTGGATGCCGAGGGATCCGGAACAGGCGCCGCGCTGAACGGCGGGAGGCAGGGGAGCGCGGCCGCCGATCCCGTCGAAGGCCTCGCCCATCATGTCGAAGCCGTCAAAGTGCGGCTCGGCGGCGAGGAAGGCCTGGCGGGGATGGCGGTTGGCCTGGTCGTGGTTGAGGAAGACCAGGGCCCCGCCCTCGACAATGCCCTCGCAGACGACCCGGGGCACGAAATAGTAGAACGGGAAGGAATCAACGTTGACCCGGATCCGGCAGAACCACGAGAAGTGGCGGGGGCGCCGTCCGACATTGCGGATGGTCACCCGCATCAGCTCGAGGGGCAGGTCGGGATGGACCATCACCTCCAGGCGGGACCGCAGGCCATGCCGCTGCGCCGTCATCTCGTGCCGGTCCAGCCCGTGACGGCAGCCGACAGCGGCATAGCGCCCCTCCTCGTGGTCGGCCTGCATGAACATCGGCCAGGCCTTGCCTCCCTCGTGGACATAGAAGCCCCGCGCATCCTGGGGCTGGGGCGCGGTGGGCACGTAGTTGGTGTCCAGGTGGCTCGACATGCGGCCCGCCATGACGCTGTCCAAGCAAGAGAACCCGCCCCCGAACTGATCCCAGAAGCTGCCCCACACCCCGTCCTCGCGGTCGTGGCAGGAGGCCATCATGTGCAGGCTGGGGCGCGGCGTCCGCAGATCCTTGAGGATCACCTGGCTGTCGACGAGAAAGCCGTCGGCGTCGCGCTGGTCGGCGAAGACCGCATAGCGCTCGCGCAAGGCCTGCCGGGACGCGTCGTCGAGGACGGCGGCGGGGTCGTTGCCCCGGCGCAGGGCGGCACGGACGACGTCCAGGCTCCGCCCGGGAAGCGGACCCCGGCCATGGTCAGGGATCGGCATGCTCGTCTCCAGTGGATTCGGATAATCGTGGGCCAGGGGGGGGCTCGCTCAAGCGGGAGACGCTGGCGGAGCACCAAGGGGATGGACAGAATCGCCTTGGGCAATCCTCGCCGCGACAATGTGCCGCCTCGGGCCGGGGGGCTCGTCCTTCATGAGCCGCAGCAAGGCCGCGGCCGCCTCCTCGCCCATCTCGGCATTGTCGAAGGCCACGCTGGTGTACGTCTTGCCCGGCTCGAACTCCAAGTCCTCGGCCGCGACGCTGACCACGCTGATGTCGGTGGGGATCCGGTAGCCGCCGTCGCGGAGCATGTCGACGACGATCTCCGCCAGGAAGAGATGGTAGATGAAGAGGGCGGTCGGCCGATCCTTGCGGGCCATGATCGCGAAGAACTTGTTCTTCAGCAGCTCCCGGTTCAGGGACAGGGAGACGATGTCCGGGACGAGGCCCGCGTCCATCATCGCGTAGCGGTATCCGTCCAGCCGCAGCTCGTCGACCGGGTCGCGGAAGCGGTTCTGGCCCGCCCGCTCCATGGTCTCGCAGGTGAGGGCAGAAATCCGGGCATGCCCTTGGGCCACAAGGTGCTTGGTGATCACGAAAGCCCCCCAGCCGTTGTCGAAGACCACGGAGGGGATGCCGAGATGCGAGGCGTCGTAGTCAAGCGAGACCATCGGCAGCATGAGCTTCTGCAGCTCCACCAGCAGATGGTCGTCGGACACCTCGAGCAGGGCAATCCCCGAAAACCCACCCTGCCGAATCCGCCCCGGAATGTCCGCATCCGACATGCCCAGGATGTTCAGCGGCTCGCAGGGACATCCGGCCTCGGCCATCATCTTGGCGAAGCGCAACATCGGCGCGGAGGGATAGCGCAGGCGCCGCCGCCCCCTGTCCAGGTCGTAGACCGAGACCAGGACGACCTTCCGGCGCTCCCGGAAGGCTCGCGGGCGCAGGAACATGCCCTTGCCCACGAACGCATCGATCACCCCTTCCTTCTTGAGCTGGTTGACGACCTTCTGGACCGAGGTCGGGCTGACATCCAGCTCCCGGGAGATGCACCGGATGGTCGGGATGGGCTCCGCCGGGTCGGCCGTCCGGATCCGGGTGAAAATCCAATCGCGGATGACCGTCTCGATCTTCGAAGGCCTGCTCATCGGCAATGCTCCCGGGTCTGGCATGGCGCAGGAAATGGGTCGAAGCGGAATAAGTGTTACAATATCCCCCGCACCGTTATCGTCAAGCGCCGGCGCGGTTCCGGAGGGCATCGACCGGACCCCTCAGGCCTCGGGCCAAAGGTCGGTGCTCAGGTACTTGAGCCCGGAGTCGCTGAGCAGGACGACGATGGTCTTGCCTTGGCAGGTCGTGCGCAGGAGTTGGAGGGCGGCGGCGACGTTCGCCCCCGAGGAGAACCCTGCGAAGAGGCCTTCCTCGCGGGCCAGCCGGCGGGCGACCGCCATCGCCTCGCCGTCTGGCACCGTGACGAATCCGTCGATGTGCTCCCGATGGAGCAACGGCAGGTCCGCCATCGAGTATCCGCCTCCCTGAATGCGGTGCCCCGGCCGGACAACCCCCTCGCCGGCAAGGATGGCGGCGCCGTCGGGCTCGACCAGGAAGCATTGGATGGCCGGGTTGAACGCTTTGAAGGCGGCGGCACACCCGGCGAACGAGCCGCCGGTGCCGGCAAAGTCGCAGAAGGCGTCGAAGGCGCCGTCCGCCTGGCGGATGATCTCGGGGGCGGCATGGAGCCGGTAGGCGCGGACATTGCCGGCCAGGGTGAACTGGTCCGCCCGGAACGCCTGCCGTTCCCGGGTGAGGCGTTGCGTGGCCTGCTCGACCAGGGCGATATCCGCGCCCGAGACCTGTCCCGGCCGCGAGCCTGGTGCCTGGTCGACCAGGACTACCTCGGCACCCAGGGCCGCCATCATCCGGGCGCGCTCGCGTGAGTTGCCGCGAGACATGACGGCGACAAAGGGATAGCCCTTGACCCCGCAAACGATGGCCAGCCCGGTGCCGGTGTTGCCGCTGGTCAGTTCAACCACTGTCTGCCCCGGGCTCAAGGCCCCGCTCTCCTCGGCGTCCGCGATGATCTGCCGGGCGATGCGGTCCTTCTTGGAGAAGCCAGGATTCAGGAATTCGAGCTTGGCCAGGATCCGCCCGTCCACGCCGCGCACGATGCGGGCAAGGTCGACCAGGGGCGTGTCCCCGATCGCCTCGATGGCGGAACCCAGGATGGCGTCACGACGGGTCATGGGATGGCTCGCGCCCGGCACGGCAATGGCCGACCAGGTCAGTCCTCCAGCTCGAAGGTCTTCACCACCCGGGCGGGATTGCCCACCGCCAGGGCGTTCGGCGGGACGTCCTTGGTCACCACGCTGCCCGCCCCGACCACGGCATGCTCGCCGATCGTCACGCCCTTGAGGATGCAGGCCCGCGCCCCGATCCAGGCCCCGTCGCCGATCGTCACCGGGGCGAAGACATAGCTCGTGCGGTTCTTGCGCATGTCGCGGTTGCGGTACTGATGGTCGTTGGTGCGGATGATGACATACGGCCCCATGCCCACGTACTTGCCGATCCGCAGCCCGCCGCAGGCGTTGATGTCCGAGCACCGCCCGATCAGCGAGGTCGGATCGATCTCCAGCTTGTGCAGGTGCGTGATGAAGGCATAATCCGCCACCCGGATGTCCTTGCCGAAGAAGATCCGGTAGAAGATCCGCCGCAAAACGATGCCGGTCTGGTACGGGATCGGGCGCAACACGGCCTCAAGCATAAACCGGAACCAGCAGAAGACGCCGACGACAAGCCGGAACATGGGGTAACCCTCCAAAAATCGTGTCATTTGTTCCAGTCAATATCATAGGCGCTCTGCCGGGAAAGGCAAGTGGCGGACTTGCCGAAGTGGCTCCCGGCGGCTAGGGTTTGCCGCCGCGGGATTCGCCTCGGCGACATTGGCGGGATCCGCGAAGCGTCCCGAAAACGAAATACATGTCATTGCCATGAAGGGATATACGATGACGAACCGCGAGGTCATGGCGGCCGTCCTGGCCGGGGAGGATCCGGGGTTCACCCCGCAGTGGACGATGGCCTTCTTCAATGTCGCGACAGCGGAACGGCTGCTGGGACGCGACCGCCTGTATCCCGGCTACGGGGAGTACCCGGAAGCCGGCGCCTATCCGTTCACGGCGATGGGC
>CAZBDL010000166.1:0-7323 GCA_964490525.1 uncultured Victivallales bacterium
GAGAGGTCGGCACCGATGCTGGCGACATCCGGCACGGTGAAAACAAGGCGCAGGTCGGGGGAGACACGGCTGACGGCCTGGACATAGCCCTCGGTCTTGAGGAAGTCGTGGAAGTGGATCAGCTTGGCTTCGCCGCGGGGGGTCATGGCGGCGATCTCGGGGTCGCGGGCGAGGCGGGCGAGGCGGTCGTCGAGGGCATGGAGGCGGGCCGCCATCAGGGCCTGGTGGAGGCGGACGGTGTAGAGGGCCTCCTCGCCGAAGGCGCGCGCCTTCTGCTCCTGGAAGTTGCGGTAGGCGATGAGGACGGTGAGGGCCAGGGCAAGGCCGAGGAGGGCGAGGAGCAGGAGGAACAGGCGGTCGATCGAGCGGAAGCAGCGGACGAAGCGTCCGAAGCCCAACGGGGCACGAATGGCCCGGGCGTCCTGTGCGGCCTCGCTCATGGTCGTCTTCCGGTTCGGGGTGCCGGGCGCGGGGGCACCAGGCCCCCCGCCATGATTACGGATCGTCTCATCATCTCATCATTGGATTGGCATGAAAACGCTCAACGCCCAAGGCTGAACCCTGAACACTCAATGAACGTTGAATGTTGGGCGTTTCGGCAAAGGTTCATTCCGCGAGATATTCCTGGAGGGGCCTGACCTCGCCGCGGCCGTCATGGATGGCGGCGATGCCCTTGACGGCGGCCTTGGCGGCGGCGAGGGTGGTGATGTAGCTGATGCGGTGCTTGATGGCGGACTTGCGGATGTAGGAGTCGTCGTACTGGCTCTGCTTGCCGATGGGGGTGTTGACGATCAGGCTGATCTCCTTGTTGAGGATGGCGTCGAGGATGTTGGGGCGCCCCTCGTTGAGCTTGGCGATGGGTTCGGCGGCGATGCCGTGTCCGGCCAGGAAGGCCCGGGTGCCCTCGGTGGCGACCAGGCGGAAGCCGAGGCGGGCGAATTCGCGCGCCACCTCGGGAAGGTCCGCCCGGTCGCGCTTGGCGACGGTGAGCAGGACGGTGCCGCCGGTCGGCAGAGTCTGCTTGGCGGCCTCCTGGGACTTGTAGAAGGCGAGGCCGAAGCTGTCGGCCAGGCCGAGGACCTCGCCGGTGGAGCGCATCTCCGGCCCGAGCAGGGGGTCGACCTCCGGGAACATGGAGAAGGGAAAGACGGACTCCTTGACGCCGAAGTGCTTCGGGTCGAGGGGCTTGAGGTTCATGCTGGCGAGCTTTTCGCCGACGATGAGGCGGGTGGCGATGGCGGCCATGGGGAAGCCGCAGACCTTGGAGACGAGGGGGACGGTGCGCGAGGCGCGGGGGTTGGCCTCGAGGACATAGACCCGGCTGGCGGCGATGGCATACTGCATGTTCATCAGGCCGACGACGCCGATCTCCAGGGCGATGCGCCGGGTGTAGTCGCGGATGGTGGCGATGTGCTCGTCGGAGATGGTGGTGTGGGGAATGACGCAGGCGGAGTCGCCGGAGTGGATGCCGGCCAGCTCGATGTGCTCCATGACCGCCGGCACGAAGACCTCTTCGCCGTCGGCCAGGGCGTCGGCCTCGGCCTCCGTCGCGTTCTCGAGGAACTTGTCGATGAGCAGGGGCCGGTCGGGGGTGACGCCGACGGCGGCGGCGACATAGCGGCGCAGGTCGTCCTCGTCGTAGACCACCTCCATGCCACGGCCGCCGAGGACGAAGGAGGGGCGGACCATCAGGGGGTAGCCGATGCGCCCGGCGACCGCCAGGGCCTCCTTGGCGTTGGCGGCCATGCCGGACTCGGGCATGGGGATGCCAAGGCGCTCCATGAGCTGCCGGAAGCAGTCGCGGTCCTCGGCGTCGTTGATCGTCTTGACGCTGGTACCGAGGATGCGGACGCCGGCCTCGGCCAGCTCCTGGGCGAGGTTGAGGGGGGTCTGGCCGCCGAACTGGACGATGACCCCCTCGGGCTACTCCTTCTCGTAGATCGAGAGGACGTCCTCGACGGTGAGCGGCTCGAAGTAGAGCTTGTCGGAGGTGTCGTAGTCGGTGGAGACGGTCTCGGGGTTGCAGTTGACCATGATCGTCTCGTAGCCGAGGTCGCGCAGGGCAAAGGCGGCATGGACGCAGCAGTAGTCGAACTCGATGCCCTGGCCGATGCGGTTGGGGCCGCCGCCGAGGATCATGACCTTGCGGCGGTCGCTGGCGGGGGGCGAGGCGTCGGGGGCGTTGTAGGTGGAGTAGTAGTAGGCGGCGTTCTCGACGCCGCTGACCGGCACGGCATGCCAGCCCTGGCGGATGCCGAGGGCCAGGCGGCGCGCGCGGATTTCGGCCTCCTGGAGGCCGAGGATCTTGGCCAGGTAGCGGTCGGCGAAGCCGTCGCGCTTGGCCTGGGCGAGGAGGTCGTCCGGCGGCATGCCGCCGCGGTGGACGAGGATCGCCTCCTCGAGCTCAACCAGCTCGCGCATCTGCTCGAGGAACCAGCGCTTGATGTGGGTGCGCGCCTGGAGCTCGTCGAGGTCGGCGCCCTTGCGGATCGCCTCGTAGAGGATGAACTGGCGTTCGCTGGTCGGCTCGCGCAGCAGCTCCATCAGCTCGCCGAGGGGGCGGGCGTTGAAGTCCTTGGCGAAGCCGAGGCCGTGGCGTCCGTTCTCGAGCGAGCGGATGGACTTCTGGAAGGCCTCCTTGTAGTGCTTGCCGATGCTCATGACCTCGCCGACCGCGCGCATCTGGGTGCCGAGCCGGTCGACGGAGCCCTTGAACTTCTCGAAGGCCCAGCGGGCGAACTTGACGACGACATAGTCGCCGGAGGGGGTGTACTGGTCGAGGGAGCCGTCGCGCCAGTAGGGGATTTCGTCGAGGGTCAGGCCGGAGGCCAGCTTGGCGGAGACCAGGGCGATGGGGAAGCCGGTGGCCTTGGAGGCGAGGGCGCTGGAGCGGGAGGTGCGCGGATTGATCTCGATGATGACCACACGACCGGTCTTGGGGTCATGGGCAAACTGGACATTGGTGCCGCCGATGACCTCGATGGCCGCGACGATCTTGTAGGAATACTCCTGGAGGCGGCGCTGCAGCTCGGGGGCGATGGTCAGCATCGGGGCGGTGCAGTAGGAATCGCCGGTATGTACGCCCATGGCGTCGACGTTCTCGATGAAGCAGACGGTGATCATCCGGTTCTTGGCGTCGCGCACGACCTCCAGCTCCAGCTCCTCCCAGCCGAGCACCGACTCCTCGACGAGGATCTGGCCGACCATGCTGGCGGCGATGCCGCGCGCCGCCACCGTGCGCAGCTCCTCGACGTTGTAGACCAGACCGCCGCCGGTGCCGCCCATCGTGTAGGCGGGACGGATGACCACCGGATAGCCCAGGCGTCCCGCGATGGCCTCCGCCTCCTCGACCGTGTAGGCCGGCTCGCTGCGCGGCATCTCGATGCCCAGGCGGTTCATCGTCTCCTTGAAGGCGATGCGGTCCTCGCCGCGCTCGATCGCGTCCAGCTGCACCCCCACCACCTTGACTCCGTACTGCGCCAGCACGCCGGCCTTGTGCAGCTCCAGGGCCAGGTTCAGGCCGGTCTGCCCGCCGAGGTTGGGGAGCAGCGCGTCCGGACGCTCGCGGGCGATGATCTCGGTCATCCGCTCCACGTTCAGCGGCTCGATGTAGGTCGCGTCCGCCATCACCGGATCGGTCATGATCGTCGCCGGATTCGAGTTCACCAGCACGATCCGGTAGCCCAGTTCGCGCAACGCCTTGCAGGCCTGCGTCCCGGAATAGTCGAACTCGCACGCCTGCCCGATGATGATCGGCCCGGAGCCGATGATCATGACCGTGTGGATGTCGTCGCGTTTCGGCATGGATGGATCCCTGCTGTGGCCGTGCCGCGCCTGCCGGAAGCACCCTTCCCGCTCCAGGAAAACCGTTCGGCCAGTGATGGTTGCATTGACTGAACCTCCGGCCTGGCCGGAGGCGGCTTGCCGTCGGCCGCCGCGCCGGGACGGGCACCGGGGCCCGCCCGGAAACGGCCGGAGGCACGACAATGTAGCGTTCCCCGCGAAATCCGCAATCCCACGGGGCCAGGCGCGGGCGAGTCTCTGTCGCCCGAAGAGCCGAGGGCATCGAAACGCCAATCGTGCCATCCCCTGAGGTATGCCGGTTTCGCCGAAACCGGCCCGCAACGGCGCCACGCGCCTGACCTTCCGCCCGAACACGACACGCCAATGCGGAGATTGGCGTTCCCGGCGCCAATGGCCTGCCCCTGTCTGCTTGGTCCGTTGGGTCCGTACCATTGCGGAAAGCAAATGCCCGATCCTTGCCGTGGACGGTTCCCGGCGGAGCATGATATAGTATGAGCGGCATGGCCAGAAGGCATCTCGCGAGGGCGCCCACGATGACGCGGCCGCACGGGCATGAAGTGATCGGCGACCCCGGGCCGCGGTACCGGGAGACCATTCCGGGGCGATTCCCGGTCGAGCCGTGGAACGCCTTTTCAGCGCTGGTCTTCCTTGGCCTGATCGCCTGGCTGGTGGCGCGCACCCGGGGCCGGCTCTTCCGCCATCCGCTGCTGGTGACGGCCATGCCGGTGCTCCTGGTGGGCACGGTCGGCGGCTTCCTCTACCATGCCACCCGGGCCCGGCCGCTGTGGCTGAACCTGGACTTCTTCGCGATGTTCTACGTCATCGTCATGATGTGCCTCTACCTCTGGCACCGGGTGCTGGGGCGCTGGACCTTGGCGGCCGGCGCGACGCTCCTGCCGCCGCTGCTGGCCTGGGCCGCCTTCGTCGTCGCCTACGAACAGGGGCCGCGGACGATTCCCCGCGTCGCCTTCTATGCCGGGATGTCCCTGGCCATCCTGGCACCGGCCGTGTGGCATTGCGTGCTGAACGGCTACCGCCACCTGGAATGGCTGGGCCTTGCCGCCGGGGCCTTCACGGTGGCGGTGTTCTTCCGCGAGGTCGACCTGCATGCACCCGCCTGGCTGCCGATGGGCACGCACTTCCTGTGGCACCTCGCGGGGGTCGCCGCCACCGCCTTCATGGCCGAGTACATCTACCGGTCCGACCTCGATCATGAGGCGGCGCGGCTGGCCGTGCGTGCGCGCCGGGCGGCCGTGCCGCCGCCCCCGGCCACCGCGGCCAATCAGCCCTGACGCAGCACCATGGCGGTGCGGGCGGGCAGGTAGACGCGGATGCAGGTGCGGCCGTCCAGCGGGCCGGTGCGGAAGGCCTGTCCCGGGACGATCCGCCCCTGCCCGCCAAAGCGCGGCTCGTCACTGTCCATGACATGGAGATAGTGGCCGAGCGGCAGGTCAACCGGATAGTCGGTGAACGACCGGTCGGGGCTGAAGTTGAGCAGGAACACCAGGTCGGCGCGGCGGAAGGCGAGGACCTGGTCGGCGCAGTGCGCAAAGGCCTTCTCGGGAATGGCCCGGGCGATGAAGTCGTGCCCGCGCACCAGCGCCAGCATCGCCCGGTCGAATTCGGCCAGCAGGCCATAGCGCAGGGCGGGATCGTCGCGCAGCCGCCATTGCCGCCGCGCATACTGGTAGCTCCAGCCGTTGCCTTCGCGGGGAAAGTCGACCCATTCGGGGTGGCCGAACTCGTTGCCCATGAAGTTCAGGTAGCCATGCCCGGCCGTCGCCAGCGTCACCAGGCGGATCATCTTGTGCAGGGCCATCGCCCGCTCCACCAGCAGATCCGGACGGTCCTTCGCCATGGCATGGTACATCGCGGCGTCGGCCAGCTCGAAGACCAGGGTCTTGCCGCCGACGATCGACTGGTCGTGGCACTCCACGTAGCTGACCGTGCGCTCGTCCATGCGCCGGTTGCACAGCGCGTCGAACATCTCGTCGACGCTCCAGCGCTCGTCCGGGACCTCCCGCAGCAGCCGGAACCAGTAGTCGGGAATGCCCATCGCCAGCTTGTAGTCGAAGCCGAGCCCCCCGTCCTCCGGCGGCGCCCCGAGCCCGACCATGCCGCTGACGTCCTCCGCCACCGTCGTCGCCCCCGGACGGATCTGGTGGATCAGCCGGTTCGCCAACGCCAGATAGGCCGCCGCGTCGCCGTCCACCTTGCCCGGGTCGAAGTAGTCGCCGTAGCAGGAGCAGCCCGGCCCCAGCCCATGGTCCAGGTAGAGCATGCTCGTCACCCCGTCAAAGCGGAAGCCGTCCACCCGGTACTCGTCCAGCCAGAACCGGCAGTTGGAAAGCAGGAAGTGCACCACCTCCGGCTTGCCGTAGTCGAAGCAGCGCGAGTCCCAGGCCTCGTGGCGGCCGCGCGGCCCGTCGTGAAAGTACTGGTACGGCGTGCCGTCGAACCGCGACAGCCCCTCCACCTCGTTGCTCACGGCATGCGAATGGACCAGGTCGATGATCACCGTCAGGCCCAGCCCGTGCGCCTCGTCGATCAGCCGCTTCAACTCCTCCGGCGTGCCGAAGCGCGAACTCGCGGCAAAGAAGCTGCTGACATGGTACCCGAAGCTGCCGTAGTAGGGGTGCTCGAGGATCGCCATCAGCTGGATGGTGTTGTAGCCCGCCGTGACGATGCGCGGCAGCGTCCGCGTGCGGAACTCGTCGTACGTCCCGATCCCCGCCCGGTCCTGGGCCATGCCCACGTGCGTCTCGTAGATCAGCGCCGTGCCGGGCCGCGGCGGCGCGGCATGGCGCCAGCGGTACGGACGCCGCGGACGCCACACCTGGGCATTGAAGATGTGGGTCTGGGGATCCTGGACGACGCGGCGGCACCAGGCCGGGATGCGGTCGCCCTCGCCCCCCGGCCAGCGCACCCGCAGCCGGTACAGCTGCCCGTGACGCAGCGTCGGCCCCGGCAGCCGCAGTTCCCAGTCGCCGTGTGCGTTGACCCGCCGGCAGGCAAACGCCTCGCTCGCCTGCCAGTCCGAAAACTCCCCCACCAAGTACAGCGCCGTCGCCTGGGGCGCCCATTCCCGGAACACCCAGCCCCGGCCCGACCGGTGCAGCCCGTAGTGCTCATGGCCGCTCGCGAAGTCCGCCAGCGACACGCCCCCGGACGTCAGCCGCCGCTCCGCCGCCAGCATCCGTTCGCGCCGGTCCGACAGCGCCCCGACATGCGGCGCCAGCCAGGGATCATCGACCAGACGCGTGATCCGGTTCTCCAGCATCGCCCTGCCCTCTCCCGGTAAGTTCCTGACCGAGGAATATATCCCGCTTCCCCAACATGCCCAGCCCCCCAGCGCAGGAGCCCGCTCCCCCTTCGACAAGCTCAGGGCAGGCTGCGGGCGAACCTCGGTCTCCCGAAGAACCAAACCGAGGACGATTAAGATTACGAGGACGAGGACGAGGACGAGCCCCGAAGGGGCGACAGATTTAGCCCAGGGCGTGAGCCCTGGGGACGCGCATC
>CAZBDL010000167.1:0-7298 GCA_964490525.1 uncultured Victivallales bacterium
CCCGCCAGGAAGTCGGCCATCTCCGCGCGGATGCCGCGCATGCGCGGCGAGTGGAAGGCCATGCTCACCTTGAGCTGGACCGCGCGATGACCGCGGCCCTTGACCTCCTGCATCAGCGCCAGGAGCTCCTGGGTGTCGCCGCCGAGCACGACCTGATGCGGCGAATTGAAGTTGGTAAAGTGGACGTCCTTGCTCGCGGAGGCCATGCGCCGCAGCAGATCCAGCGGGGCGTCGAACGCGACCATGATGCCGGGGTCGTGCGCCACCGCCGCCGCCCGGGCCATGCAGCTGGCCCGGCGCTCGATGATGCGGAAGCCATCGTCCCAGGCCATCGCTCCCGCGATGGCCAAGGCGGTGACCTCGCCCAGGCTGTGCCCGGCGAGGGCCACCGGAGCGAGGCCCAGGGCCAGGAGCTGCTGGGCGAGCGCGTATTCCAGGCAATACAGGGCCGGCTGCTGCCAGCGGGTGTCGGCGAGCTCGGTGGCCTCGGCCCGGAACATCTGCGCCAGCAGATCGCCATCCGCCAGGGCCGCGATGCGCTCCATCCATTCCCGCACCAGCGGGAACGTGGCGTGCAGGTCCTGTCCCATGCCTGGATAGACGGTGCCTTGGCCGGCGAAGACCATGGCCAGGGGCGGGGCGGGAACCTGGGCCGCGGCGATGAAGATCCCGTCCCTGGCCAGGGAGCGGAGCCGTGACGCGTCCGGCAACCCCGACGCCGACGGGAGCGCGGCGGCAAGGGTCGTCATGGCGGTGCCTGAGGGACGCGCCACGCCGATCCGGCAGGGGCGGCCGCCCAGCTCCGCCGTCCGGAAGCTGTCCAGGAAGGCGGCGCCCGCCGATTCCCGGGTCGCTTCGGCAACGCTCTCGGCGCAGGTTTCTTCCGTCCTGGCCGGATCGACCAGCACGGGGGCGTCGTCGTCGCGGCATTCCTCGGCCTGGATGACGTAATTGGCTCCGCCGAAGCCGAAGGCGTTGACCATCAGTCGCCGCGGCCCGCCGGCCGGGCGCGGCCAGGGCTCGGGCTGGGCCGGGACGCGTAGCCCCCAGGCGGCCAGGTTGATCACCGGGTCGGGGGTGTCGTGGTTCAGCGTTGGCGGCAGGACGCCGGCCCGCATCGCCAGGATGCCGCGGATCAGGCTGTTCATGCCGGAGGCGCCGAGGGTGTGACCGATCTGTGACTTGAACGAGGCCAGCGCCGTGGCCCCGCCCTGCGGGAGGAACTCCTTCAGCGCCAGCACCTCCTGGACGTCGCCCTGGACCGTCGCCGTGGCATGGCACTCGACCAGCCCGACGGTCCCCGGGGCATAGCCCGCATCCCGGAAGGAAGCGGCAATGGCGATCCTCTGGGTGGCCGCCGTGGACTCGACCATGCCTTGGTCGCTGTTGCTGGCCCCGACGCCGGCGATGATCGCCAGGATGGGCGCGCCACGCCGCCGAGCCCGGGATTCGCGTTCGAGGACAATCATGCCGCCGCCCTCGCCCAGCACCATGCCGTCGCGGTGCCGGTCGAACGGACGGCTCATGGCGGTCGGTTCCCGCATCACCCCGGAGGCCCCGGCGAGGGCGCGCAGGGCCGAGAACTCGACGAAATGCGCCGGGGTCAGCGCCTCCTCGCCGCCGCCGACCAGGGCCGCGTCCAGGACGCCCGCCCGGATCATCTGGATGGCCGTATACAGGGCGACATGACTGGTCGCGCATGCGGCGGTCACGGCGAAGCTCGGCCCGTTGAATCCGTAGCGGTTGCAGATGAACCCCGCCGCCGTGCAGTTCAGCCGCCCGAGCAGCGTCGTGTCGTCCACCGTGACCCGCCCCTCGCGCAGGCGGCGCTCCGCCGCCTGCTCCTGCTCCGGGGTCAGGCCGAGGAGGTCGCGGAGGGAATGGACGATCTTGCGGGCGGAAATGTCGACCACCAGGTCCTCGACGGTGCTGGCGGACTCGCCGGAGTTCTGCGCGACGATCACGCCGATGCGTTCGCGGGGCAGGTTGGCGTCGAGCAGGCCGGCCCGGGCGATCGCCTCGCGGGCGAGATGCAGGGTCAACCGGGTTGACATGGCCATCGTCCGGAAGTCCTGCGGCGGGATGCCCAGCGCCTTGCGGTCGATGGCGAGGTCCTGGAAGGCGGCGGCCCGGCAGTAGGTCTTGCCCGGGACGCCCGGGTTGGGGTCGTAAAAGGCATCATGCCGCCACTTGGCCTCCGGGATGCCGGTGATGCCGCAGCGCCCCGCGACGACCGCCGCCCAGATGTCCTCGGGGGTGTTGCCCAAGGCATTGACCAGGGACCAGCCGGTGATGGCGATCCGATCGTTCCGGGCGGCGGAGGTGGGTGCCGTCCGGATCTGCCGCCGAGGCGTCGGCGAGTCCGGCCACACCTCCTCTTCTCCGGCCAGTTCGCGGTGGAGTTCTGCGATGGGGCGGACGCGCCGCAGGGCGCCACAGTCGGCACCGGCCATGAACTGCCCCTCGGCCTGGCATTCCGTCTCGGGCAGGGGCGCGCCCCCGGGGGCGCGGATGCCGCGCGCCGCGATCAGCAGGCTGCCTGCGCACAGCGCCTCCACCCGCCGCCGGAACTCGCCTTCGTCCTGGGGGTGCATCTGCTGCTCCCGTTCCAGTGCGAGGAGGGCGGCCATCTTCGCGGTGCGGAGCGCCCGTACCCGGAGCCCCGAGGCCTGCCCGGAGACCACCGTTTCCCCGGGCTTGGCCGCCAGGACCAGCCGCTGGTAGAGTGGCGCGAGCGCGCCCGTGGCCACGATCTCGTCGGTGACCAGGTAGGCGGTGCCCATCTGCACGGCGTCCGCGCCCAGCATGGCCGCCCACAGCGCGGTGCGGCGGTCGTGGATGCCGCCGGCCAGGATGATGCTGGCCTGGGCGAAGAGATCCGGCTCGTGACGCCGCGCCAGCAGCGCGGATTGGGCCAGGGTCAGGGTCGACAGTGCGCCGATGTGGCCGCCGGACTCGTTGCCTTCGAGGATGATCCAGCGCACGCCATGCTTCAGGGCCAGGCGCATCAGGCCTGCCTCCGGGGCGATGTAGGCCGTCTCGATGCCTTGGGCGGCGAGGCGCGCCGCATGTGCCGGATCGCCGGCAGCAATGACCACCTTCGGCGGGCGGATCTCTTCGATCAGCGCCAGCTGTTCCGCGAGGAAGGGATTCTCCGGCAGGGCCAGGCAGTTGACGGCGTAGGGCCTGCCGTCGAGAAGTTCCGCGAGCTGGGCCAGGTCCGGGGCCAGGCTGCCCCGGTCGCGCAGGCCGAAGGCCAGGGTGGGCAGCCCCCCGGCGCGCGCTACCGCCGCCGCGAATTCCGGGACGTCGCTGATCCAGGACATCGCCCCCTGGATGACGGGATACGCGGTGCCGAGGCGGCGGGCGGCCTCGCCACCGCGCCGGAAGCGCCGGGCTGGACGGGGATCGGCGAGGAGCTCCAGGATCCGCTCCCGGAACGCGGAGGCGGCCGCGGCAAAGGGCCGGCCCGGCGTCCCGGCGAATGCGTCGGCGAAGGCCGCCTCCGGCCCGATGGCCACCAGGTCGTCGCGCCCGAGTCCGCTTTCCAGGGCCGCCACCAATCCTGCCCGCGCCTTGCCGACGAAGGCCCGCCGGGCCTCGGCAGGAGGGGTGTCAGGGCATCCGGCCAGGGACAGGGAAAGGTCTGCCAATTCCTTGGCCGGAAGGCAGTTGCCGCGATCTAGGACGCGCAGGAACAGGCCCAATTCGGCCCCCAGTGTGACCGTCTGTTCCGGGCGCACCTGGGACAACCGTTGCCGCCATGTCGGATCCGCCTGGACCGCGTCGGTCAGCCAATGCACGCTTTCGAAGATCACGCCCCGGGCGCCTGCCGCCAGGAATGCCGCAACTGCCTCCGGCAGTCCGACCCCGCCCCAAATCAGCAGGCCTGGCCCAGCCTCGCCGGCCATTTCGGCGAGCGTCGAGAAGAGGACGCTGACGGGGTCGGTGCCGCCCAGTCCGGCCGCCTCGGTGCCCTTGAGGGCGATCCATTGGGGTTGCCTCCCGCCGGGCGGCGGACGTTGCGCGAGGGCGGCCAGCAGATCCCCGTCGCCGGTGACCGGGACAATCTCCGCCAGGTGGCCAAGCGCCGCCATCCGCGCCAGGAATGCCGCCGTGTCCCCGTCCCACAGGACCGGATGATGGTCGACCCAGAGGGTGCGCAGTCCCGCCCGGGCGATGAAATCGGCCAGGCCGGTGGCGGCGAAATGCCCGGCGTCGACGAGGACGTCTTCCGCCCCGGCTTCGGCCAGTCGGCATGCGGTTTCCGGGGAAAGGTCTTCTACCCCGACAATCGCCCGGACGCCGCCGCGGGCCGCCATGGCGGGCGTCCCGCGCCCGAGGTCGGCAGCGCGCCAGACGAAGCCCAGCAACGGTTCGGGCGGCATGGCATCATCCATGGCGGGGATGTTTCCTGTGCGGGGAGGGTGGGCATGCGCGGGAAGCCAGGCAAAACGTAGTCTATGGCGCGGTCTCCTTCAACCCCTGTATAGTAATACGGGAAGGTGGTTGCCGTGATGTTCGCCGCACGCCCTCCCGGGGCCATTCCATGCGCATCCTTTTCATCACCATGCCGGACTCCCCGCCAAGCACCCGCATCCGGGTTGCCGAGATGCTGCCCTGGCTGCGGGACCAGGGGGTGGTTGCCGAGGCGGTTCCCTGGCCTTGGGATCCGTGGCGGCAGCGACGTATTGTTGCGCGGGCAGCCGAGGCCGACGCGGTCGTCGTCCAGAAGCTTCTCATGGCCGATGCCGAGCTTGGCCTCCTGCGCCGCCACGCCCGCCGCCTGGCCTTTGATGTCGATGATGCCGTCCATCTCAAGCCGGCTTTCCCGCGGACCGATCCGGCGGCCTACGAGAGTTCCCGCCGCCGCCGCCGGTTTTCGCGCATGGTCGGAGTTGTCGACTTGGTGATTGCCGCCAATGCCACGCTGGCGGGTGAGGCGCGGGCGGTGCGGGCCGAGGTGCCGGTGGCGATCGTCCCGTCGGCGGTGGCCGACGACGTCCCGTGCCGGACCGACCATCGCCTTGGCGATCCACCCGTGGTTGGCTGGGTTGGCGTCGGACACAACCTGGCCTATCTGCGTTGGGCCGCGCCGGCGCTGCGCGACGTCGTCGCCCGGCATGGCATCCGCCTGCGCGTCCTGTCCGACCGGCCATTGGCCCTCCGTGGCATCCCGGTCGAGCATCGGCCTTGGCGGTTCGACACCCAGGATGCCGAGATCAGCCGCTTCGATGTTGGCATCATGCCGCTTTCCCCCGATCCCTATTCCGCCGGCAAGGCCGCCTACAAGCTACTCCAATACCTCGCGGCCGGCGTCCCCTCCGTCGCTTCCGCTGTCGGCATGAATGTCGAGGTGTCGGACGGAAACTGCAACTGCCTTATGGCAAATGACATGAAAGGAATTTCCGAAGCCGTCCGGCGCTTGCTTGGCGATCTGGCCTTGCGTGAGCGCCTCGCCCGCAACGGCCGTGAGCTGGTGCGCCGCCACTATGCCCGCGCCGTGGTCGCCCGACGTTTGGCGGCGGCGCTCCGGGCGCTGGCGTGAGGCGCTGGGGGATGATCGCCGCCTCGCACCTGCGCCCGGCTGGGCGGATGAACAATTCAGGCTAGGGGACGGCCGGGCTGGGCTCGGCTGGCGGCAGGCTTCCGGTGCGGGCGAAGTGCCGGAGGATGTCCTGGAGGGCGGGATTGCCGTTGAACCCGCCCGCCTGGGCGAGGGCGCGGCGGAAGTTCGGCAATCGCTCCTCGAAGGCGGCGATCAGGCGTGCCCCGGCCTGTCGCGGGGTCGCTCGCAGGCCGTAGCCCATCTGCTCCAGTCCGTGGGCGTTGAGCCACTGCTCGAAGGCCAGGGCGACGGGGAAGGAGAGCACCGGCTTGCCGAGGAAAAGCGCCTCGGAGATCAGGGTGTGGCCGCCGCCGCAGATCACGTAGGCACAGGAGGCAAGGTCCGCGAGCAGCCCGTCCGGGCTGGGACGGCGGAATTCGCAGTTTCCCTCCCGCCCGGGCGGGCCGAGACCGTAGGCCAGGATCCGGCGCGGCATGGCGCGCAGCATCGGCAGGAATCCATGGAATGTGCTATATCCTTGGTAGGCAATGACATGACCGTCGTCTTGCGGTATCCGTCCGGCGATCTCCGGGCGCAAGATCGGGGGGATCAGGACGGTGGCGGCGAAGCCCGGTTGCAGCGGTGCGCGGAGGAAGGTGCTGATCACATGCGCCGAGGACGCGCCGAACCATCCCTCGATGGCGCGGCCGGTGGTCCACCACTCCGGCCACCGGGCGGCCGGGAGCCGATGGCGGCAGCGGGTGATGGCATGCTGGTTGTCGACCGACAGGCAGGGAAGTCCGAGGCGACGGCAGGCCCGCGGCACCAGGTATTCGTAGTCGGACATGCCGAAGTCCGGACGGAAGGTGTCGGCCAGCCGCAGCAGCGCCTCCTCGTGCCGCCGCGCCTGGAGGCGGAAGCGGGCATTCTCCAAGGCCAGTTGTGGCAGGTTCACACGATGCCGTGCTACCGGCGTCACCGGATTCGGGAGCGCGTGGACGGCACCCTGGCCGCGGAGCAGGGCGAGGCCATCGGCATGGCTGACGAAGAGATACTCGTGCTCCGGGCAGAGCTGGGCCACGGCCAACGCCCGCACCGCATGGCCATGGCCCGTGCCGTGCACGCCGTAGAGAATCCGCGCCATGTCCTGCTCCTGCGGTGTGACGCCATCGCCATCCTTGCCTTACCATCCGTCCCGCCTGCGAAATTCGCAAGGGCCGTGCATTTTGGTTGCCGCCATGGTACCGTACCGGGCCGCCACCCCCACCCCGGATCGTGCGATGCGCCGCCTGCCCCATCCTGGCATGAGATGCCTCCTGGCTACGGGGGAGGGGGCTCCATGAGGGTCCTGTTGATCGCCATGGCCGACAACGTGAGCCTGATCGACACGGTCGTGCGGTTCCCGAGCATCGCCCTGGTCTCGCTGGCCGGCAACCTGCCCGGGCACGAGGTCAAGGTCATGGACCTGGTCGTGCATCGCGGCCGCATCCGCCGGCCACTGGCGCGGATCCTCGCCGATTTCCGCCCCGAGGTCGTCGGGCTAAGCGCCATGACCTTCCAGTTCGACTCGCTGGTGCGGGTGGCGCGCTTCGTCCGGGCGCGCCTGCCGACGGCCATCCTCGTCGCGGGCGGCTACCATGCCACCCTGATGGCCGAGGAGGTCACGGCGGCCGATCCCGCGATCCCCCTGGACTTCCTGGTGCGCGGGGAAGGGGAGGCGACCTTCGCCGAACTGCTGGCGGCGTTGGCC
>CAZBDL010000168.1:0-7287 GCA_964490525.1 uncultured Victivallales bacterium
CCGCTTCGGCGCGGTCGAAGGGACGGATGACGGGATCAAGTACGCCCGCTTTCTGAAGGCCAACGCGGGCAAATACGACGGGGTGATCCTCTGTCTGCCGAACTTTGGCGACGAGACCGGGGCCATCGCCGCCCTCCAGGACTGCGGCGTGCCGATCCTCATCCACGCCTACCCGGACGAGCCCGGCAAGATGGGTTTCGCGGATCGGCGCGACGCCTTCTGCGGCAAGTTCTCGGTGATGGACGTCTTTTGCCAGTACGGCCTGCCGTTCACCACCTTCCGTCCGCACACCGTCGCCCCGGCGAGCCCGGAGTTTGCCCGGCAGGTGCGGGACTTCGCAGCGGTGTGCCGGGTGGCCAAGGGGATGCGGCGGACGACGGTCGGGGCGGTCGGGGCGCGGACGACGGCCTTCAAGACGGTGCGCTTCGACGAACTGGCCCTGCAGCGACACGGGATCACCACCGAGGCCCTGGACCTGTCGGAGGTCTTCCGGCGGGTGCGCGAGGTCAAGCCGAAGGGTGCGAAGTTCGCGGCGAAGGCGGCGCGGCTGAAGGCCTACACCGGCTGGCGCGGCGTGCCGGCCGCGAAGTTCGCGGCCCTGGCCAAGCTCGGGGTGGTCCTCGACGACCTCGTCGCCGACTACCGGATGGACGCCCTGGCGCTGCGCTGCTGGATCGAGATCGAGCAGGAGCTGGGCGTCTCCCCGTGCGTCCTCCTCGGGGAGCTCAACGACCGCGGCATCGCCGCCGCCTGCGAGCTGGACGTGTGCAACGCGGTGGCGATGCGGGCGCTCGGCCTGGCCTCCGGACGGCCCGCCACCTGCCTCGACTGGAACAACAACTACGGCGACGACCCGGACAAGTGCATCCTCTTCCACTGCGGGCCGGTGCCGCAGGGGCTGATGGCGGCCAAGGGCCAGGTCATCGACCATCCGATGTTCGCCAAGGCGATGGGGGCCGGCTGCGGCTGGGGCTGCAATGTCGGCCGCATCGCCTCCGCGCCGATGACCTTCGCCAGCGCCAAGACGGTCGACGGCCGCCTCCAGTTCTATCTCGGCGAGGGCGAGTTCACCGCGGACCGGATCGACGAGGACTTCTTCGGCTGCGCCGGCGTCGCCCGCATCGACCGCCTTCAGGCCCTCCTTGAGCACATCGGCCACCAGGGCTACCGCCACCATGTCGGGGTCACCGCCGGCCAGGTCGCGGGGCCCGTCCGCGAGGCCTTCGTCCGCTACCTCGGCTACGGGGTCGACACCGTCTCTTGAACACGGAGGCCGGCCCATGAGCCTGCTCGGCATCGACCTCGGCACCTCCGGCTGCAAGGCGGGCGCCTTCGCCCTCGACGGCATCTGCCTGGCCCAGGCCTACCGCGGCTACGCCATGCGCCATCCCCGCCCGGGCTGGTCGGAGCTGGACAGTCGGGAGGTCTGGGGGGCCGTCCGCGCGGTCATCGCGGAGGTCGCGGCGCAGGCCCGGCGCGACCCCGTCACCGCCCTCGCGGTCAGCGCCTTCGGCGAGGCCTTCGTGCCGGTCACCCGCGACCGGGAGCTGCTGGACGACAGCATTCTCTGCGTCGACGACCGCGGCCGCGAGCATATCGGGCGGCTGGCCGCGGACTTCGGCCGCGAAGCCCTGTACCGCATCAACCCGAATCTGCTTGGCCCGAACTACTCCCTGCCCAAGCTGCTGTGGCTGCGCGAGCACCGGCCGGAGGCCTATGCCCGGGCCGACCATTTCCTGCTCTGGTCCGACCTCGTCGCCTTCCTGCTCGGCGGTCCCGCCGTCACCAACAACTCGCATGCCAACCGCACCCTGCTCCTCGACCTCGACCGCAACGACTGGTCGGAGCCCCTGCTCGCCTGGGCGGGGATACCGCGCGGTAAGCTTGGCCCGGTGGTGCCCGGCGGCACCGTGATCGGGACGGTGGCCGACGCGATGGCCGACGAGCTGGGCCTGCCGCACGGGGTCCGGGTGGTCGCCGGTGGCCACGACCAGTGCTGCAACGCCCTCGGCTGCGGCGGCATCGCCCCGGGCCGCGCCGTCTACGGCCTCGGCTCCTTCGACTGCATCACGCCCGTCTTCCGGCGTCCTCCCGACCCGCTGGCAATGCTCCGCGCCAACCTCAACCTCGAGCACCATGTCCTGCCGGACCTCTACGTCTCCTTCCTCTACAACCAGGCCGGGCTGCTGGTCAAGTGGTTCCGCGAGACCTTCGCCGCGCACGAGCCCGAGGACGGCATCTACGAGGCGCTCCTGGCGGAGATGCCCGCGACGCCGAGCCGGCTCCTCGTCCTGCCCCACTTCGATCCCCCGCCGCACCATCCGCCGGACACTGCCGGGGCCATCGTCGGCCTCAAGCCCGACACCCCGCGCGGCGAGATCCTCAAGGCGATCCTCGAGGGGACCGCATTCCACTTCGTCGAGGGGCTCGCGGCGCTGCGCCAGCTCGGCATCGACACGGACCGCCTCATCGCCTCCGGGGGCGGCGCGAAATCCGCCGCCGGCCTCCAGGTCCGCGCCGACATCTTCGGCATCCCGATCGTGCGCCCCGCCATCACCGAGGCCGGCGTCCTCGGCGCCGCCATGCTGGCCGGCCTGGCCACCGGCGCCCTCGCCTCGCCCCGGGAGGCGGCCGACCTCTTTGTCCGCGCGGATCGCACCTTCACGCCGGACCCCGCCCGGCACGCCCGCTACCGCGAACGCCACGGGCTCTACCGCCAGATGCGCGACGGCCTCGCCCCCGTCCTCTCCGGACTGCACGGCGGCACCCTGGCCGTCGCTGAAACCGATGCCTCATGAGCGCCTGATCGGCGATAATGATTCCGCTCGTTGTCGTGGTCAGCGAGACGATAGCCGAACGGTTGCCGTCATCGTCGTCGAGGCCGGAGAATCCGGATGGCGGAGAGGATCGACGATTACGACAGCGACAACCAATAAGACAGGGAAGACATGGAGGACCAAGAGGCAGGCGGCGTCAGGGTCGGAACCTGGCCCGCGCCATGGGCAGATTGACGGGGTCAGCGGCAGCCGCTATTTTGTTCGAGTGTTGCTTGGCGACAGGCTGGCCGCGGATATCCACGCCGATGGCGCCAGGATGAGCCCCAGGGAACGCCGAGCCCCAGCTCGGCATCATGGGAAGCGGCATCCTTCCTTCGTGGTGCATGCCATCAGGATTCCAACGGAGTGCCATGCGGCTGGCAAATGGAATTCACCAGCAGGGGGAAGGGAAAGGAAGCGGCGATGCGGACGGTCGAGGTCAATTCCGGGGGCTTTCCCTGTGCTGTCGGCATTGCCGACAACGGCGAGGTGTGCCTGACGGCGTTTGGCGGGGTGGTGGCGGGCGGCGAGCCGGCACCGGATGCGACCACGCGGCCCTTGCTGTGCCTGCAGGGCGAGCAGAAGATCGGGCGATACCATGCGGAAATGGGCGGCAAGCACCATCTGAGCCTGCCCGGCAAGGACCTGAAGTACCGGGATCATCGCGAACTTCGCAGCCCCCTCGGGCCGGTGGTCGAATGGCAACTGGCCCACGACGGACTGGAGGCGCTGCTGCGCTGGCAGTTCCTTGACGGGCTGCCGGTGCTGCGCGCCGAACTGGAGGTGGTCACCCGCGGGGACCGTCCGCACACGCTCGAGTCCATCGCCCCGATCGTCCTCACCGGCCTGCATGGGGGGGCGGACCGCCGCCGCTGGGGCACGGACTGCATCCTGCACCTGCCGCACAACGGCTGGTGCGCGGAGGCGCGCTGGACCGCCCTGCCGCTGGCCGACCACGGCCTGAGCTGGGCGCGCGGGAACACCAGCAAGCGGCTGCTCGTCGCCAATGCTGGCACCTGGTCGACGAAGGAGCATCTGCCCTTGGCCTGCCTGGAGGACCGCGCCGCCGGGCGCACCTGGTTCTGGCAAGTGGAGTCGAGCGGGTCCTGGGCCTGGGAACTCTCCGACACCAACCATGCCCCCTACGTCATTCCCGGGCTGCTCGACGAGGCCGCCAGCCATTGGCGGCGGACGCTCAATCCCGGCGAGTGCCTGCGCTCGCTGCCGGTGGCCGTCGGCGTGGTCGAGGGGGGATTTGAGCAAGCCATCGGGGCGTTGACCGACTACCGCCGCCGCATCCGGCGTCCGCATCCCGACAATGTGCGCCTGCCGGTGATCTTCAACGACTACATGAACTGCCTCTGGGCCCAGCCGACCACGGCCAAGGAGCGACCGCTGATTGCCGCGGCGGCCAAGGCCGGGTGCGAGGTCTACGTCATCGACGCCGGCTGGTACGCCAAGGAGGGCGAAGGCTGGTGGAGCACGATCGGCGAGTGGCAGCCCTCCCCCGACCGCTTCACGGGGGGCATCCAGGCGATGCTGGACGAAATCCGCGCCGCCGGCCTGGTCCCCGGGCTCTGGCTCGAGATCGAGTCCATGGGCGTGGACTGTCCGCTGGCCAGGCAATGGCCCGACGATTGCTTCTTCCGGCGCCATGGCCAGCGGGTCATCGTCCGCGGACGTCTCCAGCTCGACTTCCGCCATCCGACCGTCGTCGCCCATGCCGACGCGACCGTCGACCGCCTGGTCCGCGACTACGGCGTCGGCTACATCAAGATGGACTACAACCTCGACGCGGGGATCGGCACGGAGGTGGCGTCGGACAGTCCCGGCGACGGCCTGCTCCAACATGCCAGGGCCTACCTCGCCTGGCTCGACCGGGTCTTCGACCGGCACCCCGGCCTGGTCATCGAGAACTGCTCCAGCGGCGGCCTGCGCATGGACTACGCCCTGCTCGCCCGCCACAGCATCCAGTCCTCGAGCGACCAGGAGGACGCGCGCCTGACCGCCCGCATCGCCGCGGCCGGCGCCGCCGGGGTCGCCCCGGAGCAGCTCGCGATATGGGCCTATCCCAAGGCCGACGACACGCCCGAGGCCGTGGCCCTGAACCTGGTCAACGCCCTGCTCGGGCGCATCCACCTGTCCGGACAGCTTGCCGACCTCGACCCGGAGCGCTTCGCCCTCGTCCAGGAAGCGATCCGGCTCTACCGGGACCACCGCGCCGAGATTGCGCGCGCCCTGCCCTGGTGGCCGCTGGGGCTGCCCCGGCATGACGCCCCCGCCTTCGCCGCCGGCCTGCGCACCCCGGAGACCCTGCTGCTCGCCGCCTGGAACCTCGGCGATGCCCCAACGGCCCTCGAGATACCTCTCCCCCAGGATCACGCCTGGCGCCTCGCCGCCCGCTATCCCGCGAAGTTCGCAGATTCCGCATCCCTCACGAGATCAACGCTTGCCATCTCCCTGCCGCCCGGCCCCTGCGCCCGGCTGGTCCGGGCCGAAGTCGACTCGCCGCGCGGGCAGAACTGACGGCATTCGGCACCTACTTGCTGCCCCGCGAAAAGACCTCCGCAAAGCGCCGTGCCAGCATGACGCGGCGTCGCGGCGCGGGCACTTTGGCGATCATCTGCCGAGCCTTGGCCAAGCTGAAGCGGGCAGGAATCTCCAGCTCGGGAAGCGCGGCAAAGCGTCCTGAACGGACGGGAGACAGGTAGAGGAAGTCGAGCAGGGCCTTCTCCGGGATGGCCATGGCCGCACCGGTGTCCGCGTCCCACTCGTATCCGAAGAAGAACCCGGGATCCAGGTGATGGATGGAGTAGCATCCCGCCGGAGTCCGGTACAACCGCGTCCGCGCCAGGGACACCGCATAGGTGACAACGGCCATCTGCGAGATCATGCCATGGCGGTAGAGGGCCGTCTGGAGGGAGACATAGGCCGGCAGCGGTGCCGTCAGCGCAGGCGCGACCACCAGGGGATCGCCGGCCTTCTCGCGAAACATCCACAGGCCGCGCTTGAGCCGGATCAGGTGCCCCGCCGCGGCAAGCCGGGACATCAGGTGGCTGGCGTCGTCCAGTCCGGTGCCGAGCAGGCATGCCGCATCGGCCGTCCGCAGCGCCACCAGATCGGCGGCCTTTAGCCTGGACAATGCCTGGAGGGAGTTCATGGCCGGGCCTCTCTCAGGGGAGACGGATTGAGGGGGCATCGATGAATTCCTGGCCCCTGTCACGCGGTGGGGCGCAGGTCAGTGCGTCAGCTACCTGGAGCACGATGTCCTGCCAGGTCGATGCGGAATCGTATCGCTCCTGCCAGTCGGGATGGAGATAGGACAGGACGTGGGACCGGAAGGCGCCGAAGGGCACCGCCAGCGCGCGGTCGGCGGCCACCTGGGCATCCTTCCGCACTCCGTCCGGCACGGTTGCCGGAAGTGTCCCGGAACGCAGCAGGAGATGCAGGTCGAAGATGTCGCGGGCCTGGGTTTCCCGGCGGTGGGCAAGTGCCCCGACCTTCTGGGCAAAGGCGACCGTCGGCGGGTAATGGCTGGCCATGGTCGCGCCAAGGGAGTATTCCCGGACAAGCAGCGGATCCACCTCCTCGAAGACCGCATCCCCTGGCACGCCGTGACGGGAAAATTCGACCTTCGTGTTGAGCGCCGTGCCCCGCCCCTTCAGGCCCAGGAGGAATTTCCAGCACTGGGTTGTGTCGGTCTGCTTCGGCGCGGTCCATCGCTGAAGGGACATCCCCCGTACTGCGAGGAGATTGGAAAAGGCCGCCGAGCGCAGGATTCCCTCGACCACGGCCGCCAGCTTTTCGGGCGGCAAGCCCTGGACATCGAAATCCATGTCCTCCGAATACCGGAAGCTCTTCAGGAAGAACCGCAGGTTGCAGCCGCCCTTCAGGATGCAACGGCGGCGATCCACCTTCCGGCCAAGCTGCTCGAGGAAAATCAGATGGAACAGCTCGACGGCCTGTATGTCAGAGAATGCGGGCATGGTGGATCCTCCTGCCATATAATACACAGCATTGATCTAATATTCAACTGCTTGCAATAGTACAGAGTTGGCCGCGCATTCAGGAGCCTCTGGCAAAACCGCCCGTGACGACGCGGCCCTTCACGCAGGATTCATGCGCACGGCTCGGGCGCGACCTCGGCGCGTTCTTCGCCGGCCTGTACTGAGCTGGCCAGGGGGGACATGGCCGCCACGCCCCGCTCGCGTCGACAGTTACTAATCGTCTCAAAATTGAATTCACATGCAAACGCTCAACGCTGAACACTCAACTCCCAACGCTCAACCAACTCGCTTTAGCCTTGAACGTTGAATGTTGGGCGTTGGGCGTTGGGGCTGGGGTCAAGACTATTTTAAGACCATTGGTAACCATGGAGACGGGCCGGCCCGGCCTTCACGGCGCCTTGGGCACGAACCCCCGGTATGCCTGATGCCAGGCGACGCTGGCCGCATGGCCGTCCAGGAACCAT
>CAZBDL010000169.1:0-7282 GCA_964490525.1 uncultured Victivallales bacterium
GGGGAGGGATTCATGCCTGCTCCGGAATTGTTTTGCCCGCGGGGCGCATTTCCTCTTTACTTTTGGCCGGAAATATGGCACAATTAGAGCGTTTGCGCGATGTCGCCATCCCAGAAGCATATACCGGCGACGGCGACGGCGCAATTCCGGCACCGGAAAAAAGCGGGTTGAGGCAGCGGCAGGGGCATGTGAGGGCGAAGGTCATGAGCGAGACACGGCAGACGCCGGACTTTGGGGAGGAAGAGGAGGGGTTGCTCCTGCGCCTGCGCCCAGGCTGGGTGCTGCTTTTTCTGGGCCTTCTCGCCCTGGTCTTGCGCCTGTTCCACTATGCGGGGCGGAGCCTGTGGACGGACGAGTTTTCGACCTACTGGGTGGCGACCGCGCCGACCTGGCGGGAATGCGCGCTGCGGGCGGCGGAGACGCAAGGGATGTCGCCGTTTTATTTTTTCCTGGAGCGGCTGGTGCTGGCGGTGTTGCCGCATGCAGAGTGGTCGCTGCGGGGGCTGTCGCTGCTGGCCTCGGTGGCCGCATTGTGGGCGGTGCATCGCCTGGCCCTGGAGCTGTTTAACGATGAGCAGACGGGGCTGGTGGCGGCGCTGATCCTGGCCTTGCACGAGGTCCACATCTACTATGCGCAGGAGGCTCGGCCGTATGCCTTGGCCATGCTCTGCGCCCTGCTTAGCCAGCTCTGGTTCCTGCGCTGGCTGCGGGGCGGTGGGCGGCTGGACCGCCTGCGCTACCTCCTCGCCTCGGTCTGCCTGCTCTTCCTGCATTCCCTGTTCCTCCCGTTGGTGCTGGTGCAGAACCTCTGGTATTTCTATCTGCGCCGGGAAGGAGGGGCCGGGGAGCGCCTGCCCGCGGTGACGGACTGGTGGCGGTCGCAGGCCGTGATCGGGGCGGCGCTGCTGGTCCAGGCCGTGCAGGTGGCGGCGATGATGGGTGAGGGCTCGGCCTGGAGCTGGCTGCCGCCGATGACCTGGGTCGGCCTGAGCTCGCAGGTGGCGGCGATGCTTGACTGGCAGGTCTTCGCGATCATCGGCGTGTTCTTCCTCGTCTTCCGACTGACCGAGCGCCTGCCGATCCGCGAGAGCCTGCGGCGCCGTCGGCACGAGGCGGTCCTGCTTGGCCTCTGGCTGGGCGTGCCGATCGTCTCCGTGTATGCCATCTCCCTGCTGGCCGGGATCTCCCTGCTCGACGACCGCTACCTGATGCTCTCCCTCCTCGCCTTCCAGATCTTGCTCGCCCGCTTCCTCTGCTCCTTCCGGTCGAGCGTGATGCGCACCACCTTGCCGGGAGCCTACGTCGTCCTCTACCTGGGGCTGGTGCTCATCCCGAACTTCTCCCGGGCCGGGCATTTCGCCCGGCCCCTGATGCGCCAGTACGACTGGCGCGGGGCCATGGCCTTCCTGGCCGAGAACCATGTGCCCGGCGACACGGTCCTGCTGCGTTCTGGCGAGATCAAGGAGAACTGGGTGCCGACGACCCGCAACCCGCGCATTGTCGACTATGTCCGCGCCCCGTTCCACAGCTTCTACTGGCCGGGGCCGCTCCCCGAGATCGTGACCCTGCCCTACACGCTTGAGCCCCGCTTTGACGCGTACTTCGACCAGGTCTTCGCCGCCGCCGCCGTGCGTCCGCGCACTTGGATCATCGGTGTCGATCCGCCCAACACCAACTATCCCCTTGCCAACCTCCTGCCCTTCCTTGAGCAGTCCTTCGGCGTCGTCCGCCTCTATGAGGCCGACTATGGCGGTGTCTACCTTGCCCTCCTTGCCGGCGGGCCGCCGCCCGGGCCAGGCGAGGCGTCGGACGGCGTCGCCCCACAGGAGGATGAAGACGGGGACGGGGAGGCCGGGGACGGGGAAGGCCTCATCCTGCGGCTATGAGCGGGCGTAGGTGCGTGATGGCGACAGGGGCAGGATGACGGGCATGAGCGTTTCCAAAGACGGCATGGGTTCTTTCGTGGGCGTCCCTGTCCTGCCCGGGCCGACCCTCTTCCTGGCGGGGGCCGGGATGATGACGGCGCAATTGGCGGCGGGGCGTCTGTTGGCTGGACATCTGGGGCAGTCGCTGTACACGTGGACGGCGGTCATCGGCGTCTTCCTGGCGGGCATGGCGGTGGGCAACGTGGTCGGCGGGCGCCTTGCTGACCGGGGACGTTGCGGAATTCGCAAGGCGCTGGCAATGAGCGGCATGACGATTCTTTTCATGCTGCCGCTCAATGCTGCGGCGGGGTGGTTGCCCTGGTGGCCCTGGCTGCCGTTGTCCGGGCGGATCCTGCTCCACTCGGCGATGGCCTTCCTGCCGGGCGCCGTGGCCTGCGGCATGGTCGGGCCGCTGGTCCTGCGCGCCGCCTTGGCGACGGCGATGGCCGGGCCGGGCCGCACCTTCGGGGGGCTGCACGCCTGGGGCGTCTGGGGCAACCTTGCGGGCACGTTCCTGACGGGCTACGTGCTCTTCGCGCATCTGCCTGTGGCGGGGATCGTTGGCCTGGCCGCCATCCTGCTGGCGCTGCCGGCCGCCTGGCAGGCGCCCCGGGGCGGAGGCATGGCGGATGGTTGCCTTGCTGCCCCGGAGGTGACGGGGGTCGCCGACGGCCCGGCGGCGCTGCCCTCCGGGGGTTGGCGTCCGGAGATGGTGCGTCCATGGCTGTTGGCGGCGTTGACGGGTGCGGCGGTGATGGTCGTGGAGCTGGCGGCGGGCCGCCTGTTGGCGCAATCCTTTGGGCAGTCGCTGTATACGTGGACAACGGCGATTGGGATGGTCTTCGCGGGCATGAGCCTGGGGGCCTGGGGGGGCGGCCGGATTGTCGACCAGCCTGGTGGCGGTCGGGCCTTGCCATGGCTGCTGGCGGCGGCGTCCGCAGCGGTGCTCCTCACCCCGTGGGGGCATGATCGCGCCGACGCCTGGCTGGCGCTTGCCGGGCTAGGTTTGGTGGTGCGGTTGGCCTTGCACGGCGGCGCGGTGTTCCTGCCGCCCGCGATCCTGCTGGGCATGATTCTGCCGTCCCTGGTCGCGGCCGCCCTGGGCGAGCGGGCTCGGGCCGGACGCGCCGTCGGCGGCATCTATGCCGCAATGTCCGCGGGCAGCATTGTCGGCACCTTGCTGGCCGGCTTCCTGCTCTTCGCCCGGATGGGCACGCGCCTGACCCTCGGCGCGACGGCCGTGCTCCTCGCCCTAGCCGTGGTCGCCGTCGCCCGGCGCCGGATGGCGGCGCTCTACGTTGCCCTGTTCCTGACGGGGCTGGTCGGGGGCACTTTGGCCGGCCTGCCTGGCGCATCATGGTTGGCACGACGGCTGCATCTGCGCGAGGTGGCCGGGCCGCGCGTTAGGCACCAGGAGGAGAGCGCATATTCCTTGATCGCCGTGAAGGAGGATGTCGACAATCCTCGCATCCGGCGCTTCTTCATGGACCGGCTCCAGCACAGCATCGCCAACCTCGACGATCCGCTCGACCTGCGCTACCACTATCAGCGCCTCTTTGCGGGGGCGCTGGCGGCGGCGAGGCCAGAGGGGCAGCCCGTCCGCGCCCTGGTCGTGGGCGGGGGCGGCTACACCTTCCCGCGCTATCTCGAGATCACCCGTCCCGGCAGCCAGATCGAGGTCGCCGAGATCGACCCGGCCGTGACCCGTGCCGCCATCGCCGCCTTTGGGCTGCCGGCGGCGACCACCCTCCGCATCCACCACCGCGACGCCGGCCTCTATGTCCGCGAGCTGGCCCGACGATGCCAGCGGGGCGAGGACATTCCACGCTACGACGCGATCTTTGGCGACTCGATCAACCATCTCGCCGTGCCCTTCCACCTGCTCACCGTCGAATACCTGCGCGATGTCCGCAGCCTGCTGGCACCGGACGGCATCTACGCCCTGATCCTGATCGACGCCCTGGCCCATGGCCGGATGGTCGGGGCGGCGGCGCGCACCTGCCGCGAGGTCTTTCCGGAAGTCGCCGTTTTCTCCACCCATGACCAGCCTGGCTCGCGCGACACCATGGTGCTGGTCGGGGCGGCGACGCTGCCGGATCTCGACGGTCTGGCCGAGCGCCTGGCGGAAGCCGATCCCGCCTTTCGCGGGCGCCGCCTGGCCCCCGGCGAGGTAGCCGATCTTGAGCGGCGCGCCGGTGGCCTGGTCCTGACGGCGGGCTTCGCCCCGGTCGACGACCTCATTCGCGACCTCGTCCGCGAGGACACCGAGGATCTTGCCGAGTCCTGCCTGCGCCGTGCGGGACGCCTGCGCCGCCTCGGACGCCACGCGGAGGCCATTGACCTGTGCCGCCAGGCCCTGGCCGCGCGTCCCGGTTGGGCCGCCGCCTACAACGCCATCGGCCTCAACCATGCCTCCCTCGGCGAGCACGCCCTCGCCGTCATGGCCTTCCACGAGGCCGTCAGCCTCCAGCCCGATTCCGCCAGCATCGCCTACAACCTCGGCGTCAGCTTGCGCCTGATGGGCGACGACGACGGTGCGATCGATGCCTTCGCCGAGGCGGTCGACCGCGACCCGGCCTATGCCCGCGCCCGCTACAACCTGGCCTCCCTGCTGCATCTCGCCGGCGACCACGAGGACGCCGCCCGCGAATGGCAGGGCTACCTCGCCCTGGCCCCCGAGGATGGCGAGGCCCACTACCGGCATGCCATGTCCCTCTGGCGCTGCGGCCTGCTCCCCGAGGCCCGGGCCGCCCTTGCCGCCGCCCGCCGTCTCGGCATCGATCCCGATCCCGGCTTCGTCAAGGCGCTCGGCGAGGCGCCGGCGGATGTCCGGTGAGGTTGGTGCCGCGACCGGGAGCGTTACGGGGATGAGACGAGGCGCGTGACCTTGACGAAGGTGATGCCGTCAAAGTCGCGCACCAGTCCTTCGACCGTGACTTCCCCGTCAACGTGTCGGCGCAGGGAATTGCCCAGGGCGTCCGGCTCGATTTCGTAGACGGCGCTTTGCATGAGGATCTGATCCCCCTGCTGTTCCATGCTGATCGTGACCAGGCGCAGGGCATCCTTGTCGCTGGCTTCGACGATGGATCCATTGAGGACCTTGCTGGTTGCGCCGGTGAAGTCATGGCGTGTGGCCGGAGAGGCAGGGGCGACCGAGCCGCCCGCCGTGTCGGCGCAGTTGAACTGCCGCATGCGCATCTGGTAATAGGCAAGCTTCTCGTTCATCGACTCGCGCTTCCGCTGCAGGTTCTGGACGTGAGTGCGGAGTTTTGGGATGTTGGCGTTCTTGGCCAGGTGATAATTCTTGAGGAGCTGTTCCAGCAGGTCGTAGGCGTTCCGTTGCATTTCGACGAGGTGCTGGTTGTTGATCATGGCGGTGACCGTGCCGGCATTTTCGTAGCGGAATTCAAGCGAGCTCACTTCGACATCGAAGGATGACCAACCGCTGCTGATCTCCATGTTGGGCGGGCGTTGTGACATTAGGTTCTGCAACTCGCCATTGGCTGTGGTGACCTCGTTGTCGATTCGTTCGCATTGCCGTTGATAGTCCTGGTGGACCAGGGGGAGCAGGGCGCGCTCGGTTTCGCGCGAGTTGGGGCGGGGCGTCCCGTCGTTCCACTCGGCAAGGGCCGTTTGGGCACGGGCGAGGATCTGGGGGGAGGCGTTGCCCGTGCCGGTCCGCCGCCCGACGACCATGGCCAGGAGGCGCAGCATGAAGCCGTCGGGATCCTGGTTGTTGCCGGAAAGGATCTTGGCCGCATCGGAGAAGTCGCTCAGCTCACGGGACAGCCGCTCGGTCTCGGCGCTGTCGTCAAGGGTGGGCTTGTCGAGCATGGCGAAGGCGCGGGCATAGAGGCTCTGCCGCTTGGCGGGGAGGGCGGAGACGGGAATGCCGGAATCGCCGAGGGCGACCCAACCTCGGCGCTTGAGTTCGGCGGCGAGGTAGGCACGCTGTTGTCGTTGGAGGATGGCTTCGCGCCGCTCGGCGATTTCGCGCCTGATCGTCGGCAGGATGGTGTCGACGCAGGTCCATTTCCCGTCCTTCTCGAAGTAGCCGTTGTCCCGGTAGAGCTGGGCCAGCGTCTTCTCGCGGAATTCGCGGAGCGCTCCCGGGGTGGCGCTGCGGATGAACTCCTGGCGGACCGCTTCGGTCTTGGCGGGGTCGAACTTGACGCGATCCTCGCTCCGGATCTCGCCGAGCTGGATGGTGCGTCCGTCGACGACGACGCCAACCAGGTGGCGCGAGGTTCCCGAGACCTGCTGGTTGATCCGGTCGAGGGTGCCGGAGACGCGGCCCCAGCGGGAGGTCTCGAACTCGACACGGTCGCCGGCGGCAAAGAGAGGATGGCGTGCCTCGGCGTCGGCCCGGAGGGCGGCGAGCTCGGCTTCGGGGAGGCCTTTCGCGAGCTTCTTCTCAAGCAGGTCCATGATCTGGGCTTCCGTGGGGAAGGTGTCGCGATCCAAGGCGGCCGGGGAGACGCCGTGCCGTGCCAGCACCGTGTCGCGTTCGGTCTTCATGCGGGTCGCGAACTCGTCGCCGTCGCGGTAGGCTTCAAGGCGGCGGTCGGCTTGGCGCAGGGCCTCGGCCTTGACCTCCTGGAAGAGGCCCTGGATGGCTTCCGCGGCGGCCGCCATGCCGACGGCGTCGGCGGCCAGATAGGCCTCTGCGGCCTTGGCGGGATCCCTGGGGATGTCGGCCCCGAGGCCATGGCGGTAGAAGTTGCCGAGGACCAATCCCGCCGGGGGATAGTGGGGGAGGTTGTGACGGGCGGGGTCGGGCGACAGGAGGGCCTGCATGAGGGCTTGTCCGCGGGCCAGGTCGCGGGGCGTGCCGTGTCCGGCGATGAGGCAGGTGGCGAGGGCAGCCTGGGCAGGGGGGAAGCCCGCTTTCGCCGCCTCCTCGAACCATTGGAAGGCCTTGGCGGGATCCCGGGCGGTGCCCAGTCCCTGGTAGGCGCAATAGCCGTCGATGAAGGTGCGCAATGGCACCGAGGCGAATGGGGGCAAGTCCGTCAGCAGCCGGTGTTCGTTGACCGTGTTTCCGGAGTCGGTCTCCGGGTAGGCATCGCCGGCGGCGTAGTTGCCGCGGGCGTATTCGGCGAATCGGCAGATGGCGGCGGCAACCCGGTTGTTGGCGTGTGCTTCCGGCTCATGGCGCGCCAGCAGGGCGGCCTCGTCAAGCGCGGCTTCTGGAGGCGGTGATGGCGGGATTGGCAGCGTTGATGGCGGCGGAGGCGGGGTGTCCGCAGTCGAGACGTCGGGGGCGGGAAGGGGCGGCGGGGAGGATGATGGGGCGGTTGGCAATTGGGTCGAGGCCGTTGCCGGATGATCTGCCGTCGCGTCACGCTTCGCCTTCT
>CAZBDL010000170.1:0-7230 GCA_964490525.1 uncultured Victivallales bacterium
CAGTGGCTTTTCACCGAGATGTGGCGTCGCGGGCTCGCGTATCGGAAAAAACAGTCATTGGCTGGGCCAACAGCCCCTTTCAGCTGGAAGTGGGGTTTGCCAGCCTTGGCATGGGCGTGGCCGGGATCGCCGCATTTAGGCAAGGCCTGGGCTTCCGAGTGGCAACGTTCATCACCCCCGCATGCTTCATGCTGGGGGCCGCCGGAGGCCATCTTGTGCAGATATCCCGGACGCACAACCTGGCGGCGGGAAACGCCGGCACCGTCCTCTGGACCGACATCCTGCTGCCCGTCATCGGCGGCGCGCTGCTCTGGGCCCAGGCGAAAAACCCGCCCCGGGCGGCGAACCGCCCGGGGACTGGCACCGCACCTTGGCTCACTTGAATCCGGGGAGGAACTTCTTCTCGGCGCGGAAGAGCTCGCCCGCCATCTTGCGGATCTCGCCGGGGGAGCAGGCGGCGGCGGTCAGCGGGTCGAGCATGAGGGCCATGGTGGCCAGCTCGAAGGACCGCTGAATGCAGGCGTCGGCGGCGAGGTCGTACATGCGCATGTGCCAGTCGCAGAGGGCGGCGCACTGGGCGGGCAGGCGGCCGAAACGGGTGGGCGTCGCGCCATTGGCGTCGATCAGGGTGGCGACCTCGACGACACCGTCCTGCGGCAGGTTGTCGATCAGGCCGCGGTTGGGCACCGAGCAGTAGGCGACGAAGGGCTGGTGGGTCTCCATCGCCTCGATGATGAAGCTGGCATACTCCCAGGAGCGCTCGGTGCCGAACTCGCGCTTGCCGGAGGCATACTCGAGGTACTGCTTGGCGCGGCCACGCCGCCACTTCGGCCATTCGTTGGCGTAGAAGCCGCTGCCCCCATTGTAGCCCTCGCCGCAGTGCCGCTGGATCAGCTCGGGACGCTTGCGATAGTAGGGCAGGTACTCGCTGAAGTGGCCGCTCGACTCGGTCACGTAGTACCCGAGGTGCATCATCACGTCCAGGCGCACCGGATCGCATTGGATGAAGTCCTTCTCGGACTCGACCCGACGCCGGATGCCCGGATAGAGATCCTGGCCATGATGGCTCAGCTCGGTGAACCAGGCGAGATGGTTGATGCCGCCGCAGCGCCACTTCATCTCGGGATAGGGCACCTGGGCGTATTTGGCCGCTGCATGGGACGAGCCCTGGACGCTATGGCAGAGGCCGACGACATTGGCCGTGCTGGCGCGGGCGGCCGCCAGGCACATGATGCTCATCGGGTTGGTGTAGTTGAGGACCCATGCCGCCGGGCAGAGCTCCTCGATGTCACGCAGCACGTCGAGCCAGACCGGCACCGTGCGCATGGCCTTCATCAGGCCGCCGGGCCCGATGGTGTCGCCGATGCACTGGTCGACGCCGTACTTCATCGGGATGCGGTAGTCGAACTTCACGCACTCGAGGCCGCTGACCTCGATGCAGTTGATGACGTAGTCGGCACCCTTGAGCACCTTGCGCCGGTCGGTCGCGGCGGTAACCTTCCAGCCGGGCTTGTCCATGCGTTCGACGATCATCACGCCGAACCGGTGGGAGGCCGCCAGGCCCTTCGGGTCGATGTCCACCAACGCCATCTCCCCACGGTCGGCGCCGGGAATGTTGAGGACGTCCTTGAACAGGTCGCGGAAGAAGCCGCTGCCAGCGCCGAGGAAGACGATCTTCAGGGGGCGGTCGACCTGCGCGCGGATGCCCATCTGGTCCGCCTTCTTGGTGTGCGCCTGGGAACCGACCCGGACATCCTTCTTGGCCTTCGCCTTTGCCGTCGCCATGCGGGCATCCTCCTGGTGATGTGGTCGGCGCCAGGACATCTAGCGCCTTGCTTTCATGACATATATGCTTGCGAAATGCGATATTCAATGCTAGAAATACAGGAAACAGTTGCCATTAATGGTAATATCATGCTCTCATCAATTGATGCCATGCCATGGGGCGGGCAGGCCGTGGTCTATCCCCGGCGCCCGCTGCCGCTGCACATCATGCCGGCGGGCTATGGACGGCAGCGGGTGGCGTCGGAGGCGTACCGCTGGCACGGCCTGCAGCGCGGCCCGAGCGAGTTCGCCATTTGGCAGTACACCCTGTCGGGATGCGGCGGCCTGATCCATGAAGGCAAGGAGCACGCCGTCGGCCCCGGCGAGGCGATGCTGCTGCTGGTGCCGCACGACCATCTCTACTTCCTGCCGCCGGGCGGCGGCCATTGGGAGTTCATCTATGTCAACCTGGTGGGAAGCGAGGCGCTGCGGATCTGGCGTGAGCTGCGGCGGCGCAACGGCCCGGTAGGGCGGTTCCCGCCGGATTCGGCGACGGTGGGCCTGGCCGCCGACCTGTGCACCGGCATGGCCTTGGGCAAGCTCGCCTCACCCTTCCAGGCCTCGGCCCTGGCCTATCGCTGGCTGATGCAGCTGGCCGATGACCTGGTGCCGGTCGGCGGTGCAGGCACCGGGGGCGGTTCACCGTCCTGGCTGGATGCGGTGGTGCGGCTCTGCCAGGAGCGCCTGGAAGAGGCCTTGACGATCGACGACCTGGCGGCGGCGGCGGGCTACAGCCGGTTCCACTTCACCCGCCAGTTCACGCGGATCCAGGGGGTCTCGCCCGGCGAGTTCCTGCGCCAGCTGCGCCTGCGCCATGCCGTGCGCCTCCTCCAGACCGAGCGCATTGGCATCAAGGAGATCGCCGCCCGCACGGGCTTCCGCGACGCCAGCTACTTCGGCAAGGTGTTCCGCCGCGAGTTCGGCGTCTCGCCGGACCGCTACCGGCGCGGCGACTGAGCGCCAGGGCAGGCCATGCCGGATTCGGCGCCAGCGGCAGGGCTCCCGGCGGCGCCCCGGCGAACGGGCGATGCCGGAGAGTCCGCGGGGGGCGCCGCCGCCGCGGGACTTGCAAAGCGGCGGCTTCGGCCTATTGTTCGGGCCGATTTGGCGAATGGGGAATGCGACCGAAAGGGCCGACGAGCATGTACAGCGCCTCCGACCTGCGCAAGGGACTGAAGGTGGAAGTCGACGGCGATCCCTGGGTGATCACCGAGTTCGAGTTCTGCAAGCCGGGCAAGGGCACCGCCCTCTACCGCTGCAAGCTCAAGAACATGATCACCGGATCGACCATGGACCGCACCTATCGTCCGTCCGACCGGATCGACAAGCCCAACCTCTCGGAGCACGAGATGTACTACTCGTATCCGGAGGGCGACTTCTTCGTGTTCAGCGACGCGGAGACCTACGAGGAGCATCGCATCAGCCGCGACTTCCTGGGCGACCAGGCGTATTTCCTGATCGAGAACGCCCTGTGCAACGTGCTGATGTTCAACGACAAGCCGATTGAGGTCGTGCTTCCGGTGTTCATCGAGAAGGTGATCGTCGAGACCGAGCCGGGGGCGCGCGGCGACACGGCGACGAACGTGACCAAGCCGGCCAAGATCGACAACGGCTACCAGATCAACGTGCCGATCTTCGTCAACCAGGGCGACCTGGTGCGCATCGACACCCGCACCGGGCAATATGCCGAACGGGTGAAGAAGGGCTGAGGCCGCCGCCTCTTCATGCCAGGGACGGGAAGAGGGTCCGGCGTCCGCCTTGCCGTCCAGCCGGTTCACAGCCTGACGTCGGCCCCTCAGAGCACGGGCGTGAAGAGGGAGCAGAAGTTCTCCAGCAGGCGGCGGGGTCGCGAGGCGTCGGCCACCTCGGCAAAGGCCACCTCCCGGGACTGGGCCAGCTCGGCCAGGAACTGGTCGCGCAGTGCGGCGATGAACTCGCTGCCGGAGGCCACGAAGTCGAGCTCGTAGTTCAGGCGGAAGCTGCGGATGTCGCAGTTGCTCGACCCCATGTAGGCCCAGGCGTTGTCCACCAGCATCGCCTTGGCATGGGAGAAGGCTCCGCATTTCTCGAAGATCCGCACGCCGCGCGGCAGCAGGTGGCGGTAGAGGGCGTGGGTGGCATGCTGGACGTACCAGTGGTTGTTTCTTTGCGGCACGATGACGCGGACCTCGACGCCCCGCGCCACGGCCATGGCCAGGGCGTTCCAGAAGGTGCGGTCGGGGATGAAGTAGGGATTGATGATCCAGAGGGATCGCCGGGCGGTGCCGACGGCGACATGGAAGACCTTGGCCGTGGCCTCGTACTCCTGGCCGGGCCCGGAGGCGACAACCCGTACGACCGTGTCGCCGACCGCCGTGGCGGCGGGGAAGTGCTCCTCTCGGAACAGTTCACTGGGGGGGGTGCCGCTGACATAGTGCCAATCCCGCAGGAAGGAGAACTGCAGCTCGCCGACGGCGGGCCCGTTGATCCGGCAATGCAGGTCGTGGATGTGCCGTGGCTTGCTGCCGAGCCGCGCATCGTTGTCGCGGCTGATGTTGATGCCACCGATGAAGGCCGTCCGCCCGTCGACCACGAGCAGCTTGCGGTGATTGCGCAACTGGACCCGCCAGGGGGTGCGCAGGCTGAGCTGCGAGAAGGCCTTGACCGCGAGGTTGGGATGCCGCCAGGCGCGGCGGTGGAGGAACATCGGGAACACGGTCGCGAGACTGCCGAAGCGGTCGTAGAGAACCTTGACCCGGACGCCGGCGCAGGCCCGCTCATGCAGGGCGTCCATGAGCATCTCCCCGGCGGGATCGTCCATGAAGATGTAGCTCTGCAGATGGATGGTCTCGCGGGCCGCGTGGATCTCGGCGATCATCTGCGGGTAGGCGCTGGTGCCATCCTCAAGCAGCGTAATGCGGTTGCCGGCGAGCGGCACGGTCTCGGGCAGCAGGCGGTCGAGGGCGCGCTGGTGCTCGCCATAGGCCGGATCGCCATGGCCGAGGGCATGGCGGCGCTGCCCGGCAAGATAGGCGGCCAGGGCGCGGTGCATGGGGTCGCCACGCTGGCCGGCGACCAGGTCGTTGGCCATGCGGATGCGCATGCCCCGGGTCTGCAGGCGGTTGATGCCGAAGAAGAGATAGAGGAGCATTCCGACCAGGGGAAAGGTGAAGACGACGAACAGCCAGAGCACGGCACTGACCGGCTCCTCGTCCTTGTTGAGGAGGACATGGATGGCCGTCGCCACGCTGAAGGCGAACAGCACGACGCCAAAATAGGAGACGTAGAAGGTGTCGAGATGCTGTGCCAATCCGCCCATCCCGCGGCTCCCCGATGTTGGCGGGGAATATATCGGCGCTTCTTGCATTTTCCTCCTGCGCCGGGATATTTGCGGGCATGAGGGAAAAGGCATTTCTGGCGGAACTCCTGCCGCGCCTGGCGCAAGGCGCCGATGTGGCGATCGGCCCCGGGGACGATTGCGCCTTGGTGGAGCTGGGCGGGACGGGGCTGCTGCTGGCCGTCGACCAGGTGATCGCGGGAACGCATTTCGACGCGACGGCGACCCCGCAGCAGGCCGGACGCAAGCTGCTCTGCCGGAATCTCAGCGACATCGCGGCGATGGGCGGGACGCCGCTACACGCGCTGGTCGCCGTCGCCGTCGGCTGGCCCGACGCCATCTGGCTGAGGCGGTTCATGGACGGGGTCGCGGCAGCGGCCGGCGAGTGGGGGGTCAGTGTCGTGGGCGGCGACTTGTCGACCCTCCCCGGCAATGGCCTGGCCGCCGCCCTGACCATCACCGGACGCGTCGATCCGAGACGCGCCTGCCGGCGAAGCGGCGCCGCCGTCGGCGACCGGCTGCTGGCGACCGGCTGCTTCGGCAACGCCATCCTTTCCGGGCACCATCTGGACTTCGTGCCGCGCCTGCGCGAAGGGGCCTTCCTCGCCGAGGGGAGCTGGGCCAAGGCGATGATCGACGTCAGTGACGGGTTGCTCATGGATGCCGCCGCGTTGGCCCGCGCCTCCGGCCTTGCCCTGGCGATGGATCCAGACCGGATCCCCCTGCGCACGGGCGCCGACATGGCCGCCGCCATGGGTGACGGCGAGGACTACGAACTGCTCTTCGCCGTGCCCCCGGACCGCCTCGCCGCGCTGCTGGCGGCCTGGCCCTTCCCCGGCACGCCCTGCACCGAGATCGGCGAATTCGTCGCCGGCCCCCCCGGCGAAATCCACAGTTCCGCCGCGGGCGGCCTGGCCGTCCGTTTCGGCGCCGGCTGGGACCACGCCCTGGGCAACAAGCCCGGGACGAATCCCGCCCTGGCCTTCAACCTGAACTGCTGACCGGGGCGATGCTGGCCATGACGCCAAGGCACGAGGGCAAGCAAGGACAACGTTCCCGGTCGCCTCAGGAGACCGAGGCCATTGCGGCGCGGTTCGCCGCCGGATTGCGGCCGGGGGCGGTGACGGCGCTGCATGGCGACCTGGGCGCCGGCAAGACCGTCTTCGCCCGCGGAGTGGCGCGCGCCCTCGGCATCACCGAACCGGTGACCAGTCCGACCTTCACGCTGGTCCAGGAATACGAGGTGCCGGGGGCCCCGCGCGGCATCCGCCGGTTGTGCCACCTGGACCTGTACCGGATCGAGACGCCCGAGGCGGCGGTCGAGTTCGGCATCGACGACTATCTCGAGGCCGAGGACACGGTCCTGCTGGTCGAATGGCCCGAGCGCCTGGGCGGGCGCCTCCCGGACCATGCCCGGCACATCCACCTGCGCCATGGCGGGCCGGAAGAGCGCGAGATCCAGATCGACGCCTGAACCGGCGCGCATTGCATCCGGTGGCACCGGGCGGCATATTAACCCTTTGACGACCCCACACGAAAGACGCCCCCATCATGCGCCGCACAACGCTCCCGCTGGCCGCCCTCACCTGCCTCCTCCTGTGCCTGACCACCGGACTGCCGGCCGCCCCCGAGCGGAAGCCGGACAAGGATCTGGAGATCATTGCCCGCGTCACCGCCAACATCCTGGGACGGGAGCATTACCGCCGCGAGGCGCTCGACGACCAGCTCTCGGCCAGCCTCTTCGACGAATACCTGCGCAACCTCGATCCGGCGCGCCTCTACCTCTCCGCCGAGGACGTCGCCACCTTCGCCTCGTACCGGGACCGGCTCGACGACCACCTGCTCCAAGGCGACCTCCGCTTTCCCTACGCCGTCTACCGCGTCCTGCTCCGCAAGGTCGAAGCCTACCGCGACTTCGCCCGGGAAACCCTGGCCGGCGAGCTTTCCTTCGACTCCGGCGAGGAGATGGTCCTCGACCGCAGCAAGCAGCCGTGGCAGGACGAGGCGTCGTTGCGCGACGCCTGGCGGCAACGCCTGAAGAACGACGTGCTCGTGCAGCGCCTCATGGAACGCGCGGCCAAGGAAAAATC
>CAZBDL010000171.1:0-7157 GCA_964490525.1 uncultured Victivallales bacterium
CCTCGGCGAACTGCCCGAGGAGAAGATGCATTGCTCGGTGATGGGCATGGAGGCCCTGCAGGCGGCGATCGCCCAGTATCGCGGCCAGGCCCTGCCCGGCCAGGACGAGGATCATGAGGGGCGCATCGTTTGCCATTGCTTCGGCGTTACCGACACCAAGATCCGCCGCGTCGCCCGCGAGAACAACCTGCACCAGGCCGAGGAGGTCACCAACTACTGCAAGGCCGGCGGCGGCTGCGGCACCTGCCTCGACGACATCCAGGAGATCCTCGACGGCCTCTGGCGGGGAGGAGAGGCCGCCACGACCCCGCCCGCCGAGCCGTCCACCCTGACCACCGTCCAGAAGGTCCTGCGCGTCCAGGAGGTCATCGACAAGGAGATCCGCCCCCTCCTCGAACAGGACGGCGGCAACGTCGAGCTGGTCGACATCGTCGGCGACACCGTCCAGGTGCGCTTCCGCGGACGCTGCGCGGTCTGCCCGACCGCCCACGTCACCATGGAGCACCTCGTCCAGGCCAAGTTGCGCGAGTTCGTCGCCCCGGGTCTCACCGTCGAACAGGTCCGCTGAGGCGCAGAAACGTCGACATGGAGATGAATCGATGAGCACATCCGCCGACCTGCCGGTGATCTACCTGGACAACAATGCCACGACTGCCGTCGATGCGGAGGTCGTCGCGGCGATGATGCCGTACCTCACGGCGCGCTACGGCAATCCCTCCAGCATCCATGCCTTCGGCGGCGAGGTGGCCAAGCCCGTCGAGCAGGCCCGCGAGCAGGTCGCCGCCCTGCTCGGCGCGCGCCCCGCCGAGGTCGTCTTCACCAGTTGCGGCACCGAAAGCGACAACGCCGCCCTCTTCAGCGCCCTGCACAACTGCCCGAAGCGACGCAAGGTCGTCATCAGCAAGGTCGAGCATCCTGCCGTCCTCAACGTCGGCCAGGAGCTGCTCCGGCGCGGCTACCGCGTCGCCGAGGCCCCCGTCGACAGCCGCGGACGCCTCGACCTCGAGCGCCTGCGCGAGCTGGTCGACGACGACACCGCCGTCGTCTCCGTGATGTGGGCCAACAACGAGACCGGCAACCTCTATCCGGTCGAGGAGATTGCCGCCATCGCCCACGCCCAGGGCGCCCTCTTCCATACGGACGCCGTCCAGGCGGTCGGCAAGGTCCCCATGCGCCTCGCCGACTCCGCCATCGACCTGCTCAGCCTCTCCGGACACAAGATCCACGCCCCCAAAGGCATCGGTGCCCTCTACATCCGCCGCGGCGTGCGCTTCCGCCCCTACCTCATCGGCGGCCACCAGGAGCGTGGACGCCGCGGCGGCACCGAGGCGGTCCCGAACATCGTCGCCCTCGGCCAGGCCGCCGAACTGGCCGCGCGCCACCTGCCGGAGGAGAACGGACGCGTCCGCGAACTTCGCGACCGGCTTGAGCAGGGCCTCCTCGCGGCGGTCCCCAAGGTCCGCGTCAACGGCGACCCCGAAAGCCGCCTGCCCAACACCACCAACCTCAGCTTCGAGTTCATCGAGGGCGAGTCCATCCTGCTCCTCCTCGACCGCCATGGCATCTGCGCCTCCAGCGGCAGCGCCTGCACCACCGGCAGCCTCGAGCCCTCCCATGTCCTCCGCGCCATGGGCGTGCCCTACACCGCTGCCCACGGCGCCATCCGCTTCAGCCTCTCCCGCCACAATACCCAGGCCGAGATCGACACCGTCATCCGCGTCCTCCCCCCCATCGTCGCCCGCCTCCGCGACATCTCCCCCTACTGGCCAGGGTGAGGCAACGCCCAACGCTGAACGCCCAACCCCCAACCCTCAACGCGCTCAATTTCATGTTTGAGCGTGGCGCGTTCCCTACACCTGCTGGCGCTGCCAGCGGCCCGTCTCGAACCAGGCGGTGACGAGCAGGCCATGCACGGTGATGGCGGCGGCGATCGCCCACCACACGCCCTGAGTGGGCGGCGTGACGACGCGCGAGAGCCAGACGGCGAGCGGCACCTGCACCCCCCACAGCCCGATCACCGTGCAGACCATCGACCCGAGCGAGTCCCCCGCTCCCATCAGGGCGCGCCCGAGGACGATCGCCAACGCCGCAAAGACGTAGAACGGCGAGACCGTGCGCAGGTAGGCGACCCCCACCGCCACCACTTCGGGGTTCGGGTCGAACGCCGCCATCAACGGGCGCGCCGCCAGGCAGAGCACGACGGCGGATGCCGCCATGATGCCGACGTCCATCCAGGTCGCGGCCCAGGCCGCCTGCCGCGCCCGTTGCGGTTGGCCCGCGCCAAGGTTCTGCCCGACCATCGTCGCCACCGCGTTGCCCAGGGTGAAGGCCGGCATCAGCACGATCATGTGGAAGCGCAGACCGATCCCGTAGGCCGCCACCGGTGTCGTCCCCGCGCTCGCCACGATGCGCATCAGCACCAGCGACATCAGGCTGCGCGAGAGCATCTGCCCCATGCTGGGCGTGCCGATGCGCAGCAGCCGCCAGGCCAGGTGCGGACGCAGCCGCCAGCGCCCCAGGTGGGCATGCATCCCCGCCACCCGGCCGTGGTGCAATGCCGCCATTACCAGACCCGCCGCCATCGCCTGCGCGATCACCGTCGCCAACGCCGCCCCCGCCACCCCCAGCCGCGGCAACCCCAGTAGCCCGAAGATCAGCAGCGGATCCAGCGCCATGTTCAGCAGCGTCGCCAAGCCCATTGCGCACATCGGGATGACCGTGTTCCCCGCCCCCTGCAGCGCGCTGTTGCCGACGAACAGCAGGAACACCGTGAAGGCCCCGAGAAACGAGATCCGCAGATAGGTTGTCGCCAGCGGCGCCACCTCCGCCTCGGCCCCCAGCAGACGGCAGAGCATGCCCGCACAGGCATATCCCGCCCCGCCCGCCAGCACTCCGAACACCAGGGCCAGCAGCATCGACTGTCCGGCAATCTCCCCCGCCTCGTCCGGTTGCCCCGCCCCGATCGCCCGCGCCACCATCGCCACCGTCCCCATCGACACCCCCATCACCACCGGAAAGAGCAGCATCAGCAGCGTCCCCGCGATCGCCAGCGCCGCCACCGCCGACGACCCCAGCCGCCCCACCCAGAACAGGTCGATCACGCTCTGCAGGTTCTGCAGCAGCGCGCTCGCGAACATCGGCCCCGACAGGACCAATATCCCGCGCGTCACGCTTCCCCCCAGCAGATGGTTGCCGTTCGCCGTCGTCATGCCCCGACACTACACGCCCCCGCCGCCGCTTTCCAGTGGATGATGGTCTCGTCCCCCCGAATGCACGGTGGTAATTGAACTTGAGCGTTGAACATTCAGTGTTCAGTGTTCGGCGTTCAGCGTTGTCCACCTACCTGCCATCCCACTCCCCATTACGCACTCCGCATTCCGCATTTCTCCCCCGCCCCCGCCCCCGCCCCATACCCCATGCAATCTTACCCATAAGAATATAAATCGTTGGCTGACAGCAATCGTCATGTGATCCATCGCTTTCGCGGCGGGGTGCCAGGGGGGAGTCATTGCGGTCGGAAATGGGACTGCCACCGCCTTGGGGCTGGCGCGCATTACTGGGCGATGATGGATCCGTTCCCCGTGCCCTGCGGCCGCAGGCATGTCCGCGCCTGTCCCGGTGCCATGCCGAAGTGCTGCCGGAACGTCCGCGCGAGATTGACGTGCGAGACCAGCCCCGCCCGCGCCGACACCATCTTCAGCGACAGGTCGGTCGAAATGATCAGCCCTCGGGCGAATTCAGCGCGCAGGCGGCGAAGGTCCGCCATCGGCGTGATCCCGGCGACGTCCCGGTACCGCCGCAGGAAATGGAACTTGCTCATGCCCGCCGCCGCGGCGAGACGGCCCAGCGGCAAGGGCTCGTCGATGTGGCGAAGGATGAAGTCGCGGACGGTCGTCGTCAGTGGGTGATTTCGCGTCGTCGCCAGGCGCAGCCATTCCGCCAGCGCCGCCGCCAGGAACGCATGCAGGAGTTTCCCGTTGCCGGGATGCGCCTGCTCCTTGGCCATCCAGCGGACCAGTTCCTGGATCCGTCCGTGCTCGTCCATCACCAGCGTGGGCATCCCGGACGGCAGGCCTGCGCATTCGAATCCCACGAAAAACGACTCCACCGGGGCCTTGCGCTCCGTGGCTTCGGCATGCGGATGACCCTGCTGGTAGAGCAGCACGCCTCCCTGGCCGACGACGTGCGAGTTGCCGTCGATGGCGACGTGGAGCTTGCCGCCGATCACCACGATCAGCTCGTGAAAGCGCGGGTGCTGGTGCGAACGCATCCGCCAGTCGGGCTGATCCCGCAAGTGGCCCAGATGCAGAAAGCGCAGCGTCGCGACGTCCATCCTGACTCCATAAGCAATATTTGATAAAGAATAGCAATAAGTAAATTATTTACAAGCTTGATTCAAGGCAGGTGTTGAGCAATAAATAAGCCAATGCGAACAGGTGTCGTGGTGTCGTCCCCGCCGCGAGCCAAGAAACGCCCGACAAACGGAGACCCCTGATGAGCAAGATCGCCATGATCGGGGCAGGCAGCCTGGTGTTTTGCAAGACCTTGGTCAACGACATTCTGGCGACGCCGGCGCTGGCGGATTGCGAGATCTGCCTCATGAACCGGACCAAGCCGAAGCTGGGCCGCATCCACCGCTTCGTCCAGCGGATGATTCGCGACAATGGGCTGCGGGCGCGGGTGACGGCCACCACCGACCGCCGCAAGGCCCTGCGCGGGGCCAGCCACGTCATTGTCATGATTCAGGTTGGCGGGCTGGACGCCTTCCGCAGCGACTACGAGATCCCGTTGCGCTACGGCGTCGACCAATGCATCGGCGACTCGCTCGGGCCCGGCGGGGTAATGCGCGGCCTGCGCACCATTCCGGTCCTGGTCGACATCGCCCGTGACATGCAGGAGCTGAGCGCGCCGGGGGCCGTCCTGCTCAACTACGCCAATCCCATGGGCATGGCCTGCACGGGCCTGTGCCTGGGAGCGGAAGTCCCGTTCGTGGGCCTTTGCCATGGCGTCCAGACGACGCTCGACCTGATCAGTTGCTATGTCGGCGTCCCCAAGGCGGAGATCGACCACCTCGTCGCCGGCATCAATCACATGGCCTGGTTTCTGGACATCCGGGACCGGCGCAACGGCCGCGACCTCAATCCGCTGCTTCGCGCGAACCTCGAGCAGCCGGGGTACTACGTCAATGAAAAGGTGCGGGCCGAGGTCATGCGCCACTTCGGCTACTTCATGACTGAAAGCACCGGCCACCTCTCCGAATACCTGCCGTGGTTCCGCAGTTCGGAGCGGGCCTTGAAGGCCTACTGCGACGAACCGTCCTTCGGCGGCGAGAGCGGGGCCTACTACAAGTATTGCCGCATGCTCGACGAGAAATACCGTGCCGTCGACTACCTCCACTACGAATCGCCGGCGTTGACGCCCCGCAGCGTCGAGTACTGCTCCTACATCCTGGAGGCCATGGAAACGGGAAACCCCTTCAAGTTCAACGGCAACGTCCGGAACGACGGGTACATCACCAACCTCACGCCGGGAGTCTGCGTCGAGGTGCCGATCTATGTTGACGGACGCGGGTTGCATCCGGTGCGGGTCGGCGCCCTGCCGCCACAATGCGCCGCCTTGAACCAGTCCAACCTGACGGTGCAGGCGCTGGGCGCCGAGGCGGCGTTGTCCGGCAATCCCGAACTGGTCATGCAAGCCATCGCGCTCGACCCCCTGACCGGGGCCTGCTGCACCCTCGACGAGATCCGCCGCATGACGGCGGAGCTGCTGGCCGCCGAGGCGGCATGGCTGCCGCAGTTCGCCGGACGGCGCCTCATGCCCGCGCCGCCGGTGAAGATTCCCAGGAATGTGCGCCGCGTCGAGGTGCCGCTCGATCCGGCCTTGGCCATCGCCCGGCGCTTTGGCGAACTGGCCGCCCAGGCGACCGACAAGGCATGACGAATCTCGCCTGTCCTGCCTTAGACCCTCCCTTCCGAAGCACCCACAAAGGAGAACCGAAAATGTCCACCGAGAAGAACGTCCGCATCGGCTTTGTCGGGGTCGGCGGCATGGGTCAGGCGGCCCATCTCCGCAACTACGTCATGACGCCCGGATGCGAGGTCGTCGCACTGGCCGAGGTCAAGCAGGACATGGCGCAGAACGTTGCCGCGCGCTGGGGGATCAAGCAGGTCTACGCCTCGCACGAGGAGATGCTGGCGAAGGAGCAGCTCGACGCCATTGTCGCCTCCCAGCCGTTCACTCGCCATGGCACGCTGATCCCGGCGTTGCTGAAGGCCGGCAAGCCCGTGTTCACCGAAAAGCCCATCGCCGGGTCTATCGAGCAGGGCGAGAGGATTGTCCAGGCGGTGCGTGACAACCACACCTGGATGATGATCGGCTACCACAAGCGCTCCGATCCGGCCACCATGCTGGCCATGCAGGAGATCGCCCGCCTGCAACAGACCGGCGAACTCGGCAAGATGACCTACCTCCGCATCCTTATGCCCGCCGGCGACTGGGTCGCCAACGGCTTCAACCAGAACGTCCACGGCAACGATCCCGACCCGGCGTTCACCTGGGATCCGCCCGCCTCCGACATGGACAAGCCGACCCACGACGCCTACACCGCGTTCGTCAACTACTACATTCACCAGGTCAACCTCATGCGGTATCTGCTGGGCGAGACGTGGAGCGTCGACTATGCCGCGAAATCTGGCCTCTTGCTGGCTGGCGAAAGCGTCGGCGGGGTCACCTGCAGCCTCGAAATGAGCCCGTATCAGACGACCCTCGACTGGCAGGAGAGCGCTCTGGTCTGCTTTGAGCGTGGCTGGGTCAAGCTCGAGTTGCCGGCACCCTTGGCCTTCACCCGCCCCGGCCGCGTCGAGATCTTCCGCGATCCCGGCAACGGCATCCAGCCGAAGACCGAGATCCCGCAGCTTCCCTGGGTTCATTCCATGTGGCAGCAGGCGCAGAACTTTGTCGCCGCCGTCCAGGACAAGATCCCGACGCTGTGCACCGCCGAGGACGCCCTGGAGGATCTCCGCCTCGCCCGCGAATACATCCGGCTGAAGACCGGGAAGTGATGCCGTCTCCTGCCCGATCCCCTCATCCCCGTTTGCCGTTTCCGAACCCCGAACCCCGAACTCCTGCCCTCCGCCCCCCCCCTGAACACCGCCCCC
>CAZBDL010000172.1:0-7145 GCA_964490525.1 uncultured Victivallales bacterium
GGTTTGCGTTTCTGGCGAGAGGTCGACGACAACCCCCAGCCCTTGGACCTGGCCCGTGAGCAAGCCTCCTGCCGCACCGCCGTTTCCCGGCACCTTGGGCGCATGGCTCGCGTGGGGCGAAGGCGAGCTGCGGACGGCTGGGCTGGAGGATGCCCGGCGAGAGGCGGCCCTGCTGTTTTCCGGGGTGCTGGGAGTGCCCCGCCTGGAGCTGCATGCCCGCCGTGAAGAGATGATTGCGCCGGAGGCGGTTGCGAAGTTCGCGGCGGCCGTGGCCCGGCGTCACCGTCACGAGCCGATCCAATACATCCTCGGCGTAGCGGTGTTCCATGGCATCGAGCTGGCGGTCGGGCCGGGATGCCTGGTGCCGCGTCCGGAGACCGAACTCCTGGTCGAGCGCGTCTTGGCGCTGGCCGGGCCTGGCGCAACCGTCCTTGACCTGGGCACCGGCAGCGGCGCGGTCGCCCTGGCGGTGGCGGTGGCGCGTCCGGATCTGCGCGTGACCGGCGTCGACGCCTCGCCGGGGGCGCTGGCCTGGTCGATCCGCAACCGCGACCGCCTGGGCTTGTCCGGACGGGTTGAACTGCTGGCTGGCGACCTCTTTGCGCCCGTGGCCGGACGCCGCTTCGACGTCGTCGCCGCCAACCTGCCCTACATACGCGAGGACGAGCGGGATGGGCTCCCGTGCGACGTCCGCGACTGGGAGCCGGGAGAGGCCCTGTTTGCCGGGGGCGACGGACTGGACGTCATCCGCCGCGCCGTCGCCGATGCTCCGGGGTATCTTCTGCCTGCCGGCATGATGCTGCTGGAGATCTCTCCGGGGCAATGGGATGCAATCGAATCTCTGGCCCGTGCTGATGGCGCGACACGCTGCGTCTCCCATGACGACCTCGCCGGTCGCCTCCGCCTCGCCGAATTGCAGTGGTAGGGGCGGGGAAACGGACACAACGGACCAATCGGACCCGACGGGGCCTGAATCCCTGGCCAAAAACGCTCAACTTCCCCCAATGAACTCATTGCTTGCCGTGGGCCTTGAGCGGTGAACGTTCAGTGTTCAGCGTTCAGCCCCCCTTTGGCCTCTTCAGGCCAGATCGAACCAGGCCTGGACGAAATGGCGGTCCCGGGTGAGGACGCGGCGGAGGTGCTGTTCCCGCATGACCAGGAAGCTGACGCAGTCCGTGAAGGAGTAGTCCTTGTCGTCGTGCCGGATGTCAAGCGGCGGGATGCCTGGGGAAGGGGAGGGGGCGGCTAGAGGACGAAGACGAGGATCAGGCCGATGGCGATCCAGGCGAGGGCATACCAGCGGTAGGCCTCCTCGGGGAGGTCGGCGAAGCGCTCGATGAGCCATTCCGAGGCCTCGCACTTGAGGAAGAAGTAGGCCTTGACGATGCCGATAATGCCGGCGAGCAGGAGCAGTTTCGGGAGCCAGCCGGAGGCGGACCAGGTGGCGAGCACCAAGCTGATGCCGCAACCGAGGGCGAACCAGAAGAGGGTCCAGCGGATCTTGCGCAGGCTGCGCCAGCGCAGCCAAGCGCGGAAGACGCCGGGGCGCCAGAGGAAGATCAGCCCGAAGAAGATCCAGAGCAGGCCGACGAGGACACGGATCATGGTTCATCCTCCCTTCTTGGCGGATTGTTGCATGGCGCCGAGGGCGCGGCGGATGAGGTTTTCGCTGGAGCATTCGCTCGTCGGCAGTTCGCGGGCCAGGTCGCGCACCAGGGCCGCCGCGTCCTCGTGCCGGAAGCCGAGCTGGACGAGGGCGAGCTTGGCCTCCTCGACGGCCTGGGCGGTGCCGTCCGGCAGCTTGCCGCTCAGCGCCACGGCCGGGGCGACCTGCTGGACCTTGCCCTTCAGCTCCAGGACCAGGCGCTCGGCAGTCTTCTTGCCGATGCCCTTGAGTTGGCTGAGCAGCTTGACGTCACCATCGCGCACGGCCGCGCAGAAGCCGTTCACCGAGACTGCGCTGAGGATGTTCAACGCCAGGCGGGCGCCGACGCCGGTGACGGTCTGGAGCAGGTCGAAGAGCTGCCGCTCCTCGGGCGTCGCGAAGCCGTACAGCTCCATCGCGTCCTCGCGCACGCTCAGGCAGGTCAGCAGGATCGCCTCGCCGCCTTCGCGGGGCAGCCGGTCGAAGGTGCTCAGGGGAATGTGCACCCGGTAGCCGACGCCATGGACGTCGATGACCACCTCGGTCGGACGGGCCTCCACCAGGATGCCCCGCAGGCGTGCGATCATGTTACTCCATCCCTTCCGCGCAACGAACACTTAATCTAGTGCCGTCATGGCCATCTTGTCAAGGAGCATCTTGTCGGCGGAGTCGGGGGTCAGTCTTGTGTGGTGGAGCCACTCTGCCCGCGCAAGGTTGCTGGCGAGGACGTGGCTCGTTGGTAGTGGCGGCTTCAGCCGCTGCGCCCCGGGGCCGAGCGCCTGAAGGCGCCACGACGAACTCCAGCTCCCGCGCCCACACAAGACTGACCCCCGACTCGGCGGGGCATTGGCCGGTCAAGGCCGTGGGGGCGCCTCCCCGGAGGGGGCGGCGAAGCGGAAAGGCTGGAGGCGGATGCCGCCGCGGCGTGGCGGGGGTGGGGCGTCGCCGGACTCGCAGCAGCGCTGGAACTCGCTGAGGGCGAAGCGGTCGGTCATGCCGGCGAGGTAGTCGGCGGCGGCGCGCGGAAGCCCGTCGACGGCGATGCGGCGCGCCGTGGAGGCGCCCATCTGGGCGGGGTGGTCGAGGTAGGCCTGGTAAAGGCGGCGCATGGTTTCGACGGCGGCGTCGTTGATGCCGGCGACCTCCGGATGGAAGTAGAGGTTTACGAAGAGGAAGTCGCGCAGTTCGCGGGTCATCGCGCGGAATTCCGGATCAAAGGCGACCAGGCGGTCGGGATGGGCTTGGGCCTGTTCGACCGAGGCGATGGCCTGATCCGCCAATGCCTGGTGGGAGGTGAGGATGGCGTTGCCGACCATCATGTCGATCAGGCAGCGCACGGCGTAGGCCCGGAAGCGCTCGGTGCCGTTATCGAGCCCGGCGGCGCGGGCCTGGTCGGCGGCCCGGCGCCAGAGGGCGACCCGTGAGAGCATCGCCTCGTCGATCAGGCCGGACTCGAGGCCATCGTCGACATCGTGCCCATAGTAGGTGAGGTCGTCGGCCAGGTCGGCGACCTGGGACTCCAGGGAGGGATGCGCGGGCAGGGGGATGCCGTCGAGCGCGCCCGGATGCGGCGGGCCGCGGTGCTTGATCAGGCCGGTGCGCACCTCCCAGGTCAGGTTGAGGCCCTCGTAGTCGGGGTATTTCTGCTCGAGGGCGTCGACGATCTTCAGGGCCTGGTCGTTGTGGTCGAATCCGCCGTGGTCGCGCAGCAGGTCGTTCATGGCGCGTTCGCCGGCGTGACCGAAGGGGGTGTGGCCAAGGTCGTGGGCCAGGGCGATCGTCTCGGCCAGGTCCTCGTTGAGGCAGAGGGCGCGGGCGATCGTGCGGGTGATCGCGGCCACCTCGATGGTGTGGGTCAGGCGCGTCCGCAGGTGGTCGCCGGTGCCGTTCAGGAAGACCTGGCACTTGTATTCCAGCCGCCGGAAGGAACGGCTGTGCAGGATGCGGTCGCGGTCGCGCTGAAAGTCCGTGCGGAACGGATGGGGCTTCTCGGCGAAGCGCCGCCCGCGCGAGGCGCGGTTGTGGACCGCATAGGGGGCGAGGTGCGCGTCCTCGATGCGGTACTGGTCGGCAAGCTGGCGGAGCATGGGCGGGCCGGGGGCTGAGGATGGTCGCGGAGGCGGCAGCAGCGGAAATATTCCCCGGCCCGGGCCGGATGCAAGCTGGCGGCGGCGGGACGGGGATGGGGCGGGCCGGCAAAATTAGTCAACTAGGCAACATTATCCTGCGAATTTCGTAGGTGGAGGCTATGCAAATAAACAGATTGCGTGTCCATTCCCAGGTTTTTCCGAGGAACCCGGACTGGCGAGGCATCGGGCATGATCAGCAAGGTGGAGGCGCTGAAGGGGCGGCTGCTGGCGGAGATCCGCTCGGGGCGCCTGGCGGCGGGGGCGGCCTTGCCGTCGCGGCACCAGCTCATGCGCCGCTACCGGCTGTCGCGGGGGACGGTGGACGCGGCGGTCGCGGGGCTGTCGCGGCTGGGCTATGTGCGCAGCCTGCGCGGGGCGGGGAGCTTCGTGTCCGCGCCGGCCTCGTCCGGGGGCATCGACGAGCTGTGCGTGTTTGATTCGAGCGAGGTGGGGCTGCTGCTGGACGCCGAACTGCACGGGGGCCGCCTGGCGAAGGAGTTCGAGCATGCGGTGCCGTGCCATCTGTTCGAATCCCGGGAGGCCTACCTGCACCTGGACCGCCTGACGCGTCCCGGGGTGGCGGTGGTCTGGGTGCGTCCGGCGTATGACCTGCTGCCGGCGATGCGCCAGCTGGCGGCGGTGGGCCGTCCGCAGTTGCTCATCGGGCGGACCTACGCAGACTTCGACCATGTCACGACGGATGCGGCAACGGGGATCCGGGCGGGCCTGGAATGGCTTGGGCAGATGGGCCAGGAGGTGGCGTTCGTGGGCGAGGCGAACCATCCGGACCGTCCCTACATCGCCGAGCGGATGATCGCCTTCTACCGGGGGTGCCTGGCGTTGGGGCTGAAGCCGCGTCCGGACCTGCAGGTCGACCTTGACCGGGGAGCGCTCAACGCCTCGATCCGCTTGGCGGGGGAGCGGCTCTTCGGTGGCGGCAAGGTGCCGCGGGCGGTTTTCCTGGCGACGATCGACGCGGCCTTGTCGCTGGTCGCCGCGGCGGAGCGGCATGGGCGGCGCCCCGGCCGGGACTTCCGGCTGCTGTTGTTCGACACCGAGCCGCGGCTGGCGGACTGCCCCGGGGTGGGCATGTTGCGCCAGCGCTGGGACGGCATGGCGAGATCGGCCCTGGAGTGGCTGCGGCGGCGCCGCCGCGGCGACGCAGGGCCATGGCAAGTGCGCATCGAGCCGGAATTCATCATGGCATGAGACAACCACCACAGGAGGACGCAGATGAAGAAGGTGAGGATCGGCATCATCGGGGTCGGCAGCATGGGCTCGCACCACTGCACCCTGGTGAAGGAGACGGCGACGACGGAGCTGGTGGCGGTGTGCGACATTGACCGCGCGGTGGCGGATGCCCGCGCCAAGGAGCACGGCGTCAAGGCCTGGTACGACGGCGGGAAGCTGATCGCCTCGGGCACGGTCGATGCGGTGATGATCGCCACCCCGCACTATGCCCACACCCCGCTGGCCATCGCGGCCCTCGACCACGGCGTCCACGTCCTCTGCGAGAAGCCGATCGCGGTGCACAAGGCCGACGCCGCCAAGATGATCGCCGCCCACAAGCGCCACCCGAAGCTCAAGTTCGCGGCCATGTTCCAGATGCGCACCAATCCCCTCTACCGCAAGGTCAAGGAGCTGCTCGACGGCGGCGAGCTGGGCAAGATCCTGCGCGTCAACTGGATCATCACCAACTGGTTCCGCAGCCAGGCCTACTACAACTCCGGCGGCTGGCGGGCCACCTGGCAGGGCGAGGGCGGCGGCGTCCTCCTCAACCAGTGCCCCCACAACATCGACATGTGCCAGTGGCTCTTCGGCATGCCCGAGCGGGTGCGCGCCTTCTGCCACTTCGGCAAGTACCATGACATCGAGGTCGAGGACGACGTCACCGCCTACTTCGAGTATCCCGGCGGCGCCACCGGCGTCTTCATCACCACCACCGGCGAGGCTCCCGGCACCAACCGCCTGGAGATCACCTGCGACCGCGGCCGGGTGATCGTCGAGGACGGCCAGATCCGCTTCGACCGGCTCGAGACGCCGATCCGCGAGTTCTGCCGGACGACCGAGACGAAGTTCGACGTCCCCGCCCGTTGGGAGGTGCGCGTGCCCGTCAACCACCAGGCCGGCAGCGAGCACCAGCGCATCATCGCGAACTTCGCGGACGCCATCCTCAACGGCACCCCCCTGATCGCCCCGGCCCCCGAGGGGATCAACTCGGTCGAGCTGGCCAACGGCATGCTCTTCTCGTCGTTCCTCGGCAAGACCGTCGAATTGCCGCTCGACGCCGCCGCCTACGAGAAGCAGCTGCAGAAGCTCATCCGCACCTCCACGTTCAAGAAGAAGAAGCCAGCCAAGGCGGCCAAGTCCGAAGGCATGGGCACTTCGTTCAACAAGGCCTGAGCATCATCCCCGACCCCAAATCGCAACTGGAGAGACGACCATGAAGCGTTCCGAGATTGCCGCCCAGCTTTACACGCTGCGCGATTTCCTGAAGACCCCGGACGAGATGGCCAAGACGTTCCGCAAGGTCCGCGCCCTGGGCTTCGAGGCCGTGCAGGCCTCGGGGCTGGGTCCGGTCGACCCGCAGGAGCTGCGCAAGATGCTCGACGGCGAAGGTCTGGTCTGCTGCGCCACCCACGAGGGCGGCGAGGCGATCCTTGACCGCACCGCCGAGGTGATCGAGAAGCTCAACCTGCTGAACTGCCGCCACACCGCCTATCCCTGGCCCCACACCAGCCCGAAGACCGCCGCCGACTATGTCGCCCTGGCCCGCCGCCTGACCGTCGCCGGAAAGGCCATGGCCAAGGCCGGGCAGGTCCTCAGCTACCATAACCATGCGATCGAGTTCGAGCGCATGGACGACGGGCGCTTGGGGCTGGAGATCCTCTACGCGGAAAGCGATGCGAAGGCCCTGCAGGGCGAGCCGGACACCTATTGGGTCGCCGCTGGCGGACAGGATCCGGCCGCTTGGTGCCGGAAGCTGGCCGGACGCCTTCCCCTGCTGCATCTCAAGGAGTACGGCATCATCGACAACAAGCCCGTCATGCTGCCGGTCGGCCAGGGCAACCTGGACTGGCCCGGCATCGTCGCCGCCGCCCGCCAGTCCGGCTGCGAATGGTACATCATCGAGCAGGACGTCTGCCGCCAGGACCCCTTCGACTCCCTCAAGGCCAGCCTCGACTACCTGCTCGCCCTGCAGGCGTGAGGACGCCGTCGGTCACCGGCTCCCGGCTCTCTCTCGGGAGTCGGGAGTAGGGAGTCATGCCGCCGGTCACGACAGATGATGGATGGGGGCTCCCCGATGACTGATTACCGATCACCGCTCACCGCTCACCGCTCACCGCTCACCGATCACCGATCACCGATCA
>CAZBDL010000173.1:0-7144 GCA_964490525.1 uncultured Victivallales bacterium
TACCGCAACAACGTGCCGGGCGCGACGTTCGCGCAGGAGGACCTGGGCGGCGGCAATTGGCGCATCGGCCATCCCTTCAGCCTCGAACTGCCGCTGAACTGCAACTCCGGCGAATACAACCGCCGCGGCAACAACACCCGCTTCTATGGCGGCATGATGACCCTAGTCTACAACAGCCCCGACCCGAAGCACCACTGGACCGAGGGCGGCATCAACGTCAACCACGACGGCTTCGACGACCTCAACTACATGGGCTTCGGCCTGAAGTCCAAGGACAACCATATGCGCGCCTTCGGCGTCTGGCTCTGGCAGAAGCAGGACTTCATCAATGGGGGAGACCGGTATCCGGTGACCTTCGACGACAACAGCCGTGTCGCGGTCTTCCTCTCGCGAACCTATCCAGTGGACAAGTTCAACGACACCTACGCCCTGCAGCAGGTCGGGGTGGTGCCCCGCGAGCTGTGGCGCGGCTGGGAAGACGTAGAACTGGTCGTCCGCGACGGCGACCAGTTCTATGTCGCACAGACCGACTTCCGCCCCAAGGCCTGGACGCTCTACGAAGTGAGGCCGACGCACGTGAAGTGGGCAAAGTGGAACCCCAAGGCACCGTGGGACTTCGAGTGGGACCGGAGGACCGCGCAGTTCGCGGAGCACACCTTCACCGACGTGCAGGCGGCGGGCTGGATGATCGCCAAGCCGACCAAGGAGATCGCCACCCTCTGGCTGAAGTGGTACGGCTTCGGCATGGATGCCGTGGTCAACCGCCCATGGACGCCAAGCTGGAATCTGCCGATGGTGAAGATCGGAGGCGGCGACGGAGCGGAGGGCGCATACATCGCCAGGGACAACGTCAGCTACGAACAGTGGATCAAGATCTACAAGTGGGCGAGCCGGAACCAGTACTGCCTGCACCCCGGATACAACTTCGCGCAGGACGGCAATCCGGGGACCGCCATGCTTGACGACAAGGAGCATTCGACGGCCGAGACCGCCACGGGGATGACCTGGCAGGACGCCGTCCTGTGGTGCAACGCCCTTTCGGAATACGAAGGCAGAACCCCATGCTACTACGCGGATTCCTCCTTCACGAACGTCCTGCGCTCCGTCAAGGACCGCTCCTTGCGGGACAACGTCGGCACGATCCCGGACATCCATCTCAAGGCCGACGCCGATGGCTATCGCCTGCCGACGCCGGCAGAATTCGCCGCGGCGAAGACGCAGCTTGCAGGCGCGAAGACCTGGAGCTTCGCGTGGGACATCGACGGCAGCGCCTTCTCACAGGCAAGGCGCGGGCTGATCACCGTGCTCGGCGGGGATCCCGCGACGAACCCGGCCATGGCGAAAGTCGCCCCCGGGGAGATTCCCTCCCGCGGGCATCATGCCATCGGCTTCCGCCCGCTGAGGGTCGAGGGAACGTCCGCCAAGGCCTTGTTCGGTGCGATCGAGGCTAGGTCCGGAGCGTGGACCTGCGCCGGGATCCCGGCCTGGTCGTTTGCCGAGGAGCAGGTGATCGGCCACGGCACGGGCGGCGGCACCACGGTGGCCGCACCCGACCTCGAGATGGTCGCCGTCGCAGGGCTTCTCGCAGGCAAGACCGAAGTCACCTATGCCCAGTGGCAACAGGTCTTCCGGTGGGCCGAGACGAACGGCTACCGCTTCGACCACGACGGCGACATCGGCAGCCTGAAGTGGGACGACGCGACGGCGACCCATGCGCCGGAGGAACCGGTGACCTCCATCAGCGCCCTCGACGCGATGGCCTGGTGCAACGCCCTCTCCGAGATGAACGGGCTCAAGCCCTGCTACTACGACGATCCGGAACTGAGCAAGCCGATGCGGGTGGTCCCGCCGCACCGGGTCGTCGCCCTGCCCAACCGCGAGACCATCTACCATGCCAAGCCGCGGCTCGACGGGATCATGGCCAGGCTGTTCTTCGTCGATGGCCAGGCCGACGGTTTCCGCCTGCCGACCAACGCGGAATGGACGTTGCTCGCCGGGGCCACCCCTGGCGGGCGGGGCCATCCCGCGAATGTCGCCTCGGAGGGCTATCCGAGCGGCAAGACCCTCGACCCGGCGACGGCCTGGTACCGTGAGAACAGCGGCGAGCGGACCCATCCGGTCGGCCAGACCAAGCCGACGGGCGCCGGCTTCCATGATCTCGCCGGCAACGTCTTCGAGTGGGTGCTCGAACCGCAGCAGAAGGGCGGCTGGCTGGCCGAGTGCCGCGGCGGCTCCCACCGCTCCGAAAACACCAGCGGCACCACCCCCGCCCTCAACACCAAGTTCGCCACCCGCTATGGCATTGGCGGCGGCCTCGCCGTCGGCCTGGCCAATGACGAGATCGGCTTCCGCGTGGCAAGGACCAGGAACGAAAAGCCGACCCCTTAAAGAAGCCTCTGAGAAACGCCAAGCCCCCCATCATGCGCCCTGCCTTGCACTTCTTCCGGCTCGCACGGACAGCCCGTCCCCTGAACGCACCGGCATCCCGATTGCTCCAGCACCCGCAGGCGACGGCAGACGTGGCGGATTTGTGGCGACCATTTGGCATTCGCCACATCGGGCGGTAGTTTTCGCCTTGTGAAGTTCGTCGCGCACAGCCCTTTGGACGGAGCAGGAAGCCATGTCGCCCAAGAAGATGACCTTGGAGCAGATCGCCGCGCAGGCCGGCGTGACCAAGGGCACGGTCTCGAAGATCCTCAACCGGAAGGCCAGCTTCTCGCGCGAGGTCACCGAACGCGTAACCACGCTGCTCGAGGCGCATGGCCATGTCTCCCGGCTCAAGCGCAAGCCCGTCTACGTCGTCTCTCGCTATGCCGAGAACGCCGTTCCCGAGGGCTCCATGCGCATGCTGCTCGGCGCCCTCCACGGAGCCCAGGAACATGACTTGACGCTCGACTTCAAGTTCACCCATGTCCCCTTTCATCAGGAGGCCAAGCCCTCCCTCTTCGCCTACATCCGCCACCAGAAGCCTACGGCCATTCTGCTCGACACCAGCTATCCCTGGCCGGATCCGGTCATGGCGTTCTTCCAAGCCTGCGGCGTGCCGGTGGTCCAGTTCGGCTTCGAGAACCATTCTGAACACATGCCGGCGGTGGTCGTCGACAGCATGGGCGGCGCCTACCAGTCCGTCCGCCGCCTGATCCAGGACGGACACCGACGCATTGCCACCATCCGCTGGCAGTTCTCCCGGGCCAACCCCACGGTCCTGCCCAAGAGCAGCGCCCTCAAGCATGCCGGACTGGTCGCCGCCATGGCCGAGGCCGACCTCGCCATCCCCCCCGAGCTCACCGATTGCATCTACCATGCCGAGGAGAACTTCCGGGCCGATCGCGCCCGTGACATCCTCGACCGCTTCCTCGCCCTTCCCGACCCGCCCACCGCCGTGGTCGTCGAGAACAGCTTCTGCAGCGTCCCCACGCTTTTCCCAAGGGCGGGCGACGGCGGACGCCTTCCCCCCGCCTTCCGCAACCTGACCCTGCTGCACTTCGAGGACTATCCCCTCCGTCTTCTCGTCTCGACCCTGACCCACGACCTGGGATACGAACCGCCCCCCTCCATTCTGGTCACCCCCTCATTCGAGCAGATCGGCCGAACCGCCGTCGATGCCCTCGTCGCCCTCTTCGACCAGCCCCTCGCCAGCCGCGCCGAACCGGCCTGCCACAAGATCATGCCCGAAATGCAGCCCCTGATCATCCCCGCCGAAGCCACGTCCGCCAGGTCCGCCAGGACAACTGGATCGCGACAACGCTGACCCCCCCCACTCCGGCCATGCCCCGCCCCCACGTCGGCCGAAATGAAATATATATGCTGTTGTTTCATGTTTTTTCTTGACATGGGGCTTTTCTCCGGGTAGATTGTCGAGTGGAGAAAGAAGTTGCCGATCGCCTGCACAGGGACCACAAGAAAGAGGAAAAAAGCGATGTCCAGTGAACCTGCCCGCTGCCCGTCGCACCGGTGGCGCTTCACCTCTCCCTTCCTGACGGCGTTGATGCTGCTGGCGCAGCTGTTCGCGGCGACGTTGGCCCAGGGCCAAGATCCCGGGGCCCCGGGTGGATCTGCCCGTTTCGGCACCTCCCGCTACTTCATCGAGAACTTCACCTCGACGATCTTCGGCGGCAGCATCGGGTACCTGAACATCCTTCTGCCGGAGGGCTACCATGACCCGGAAAACGCCAGCAAGGAATACAACGTCCTGTTCACGCTGGACGGCAACCAGTCCTCGTGGTATTCGGATCCCATGGAGGAACTGGCGCGGCAGGGACTCATTGACCAAGTCATTTTCGTAGGGGTGCCGGCGCCGACGGGCAGCCGCGAGGCCGATTACGGCTACAGCTTCCGGCGCACGGCGGATTGCATCGCCGACGAGATCCTGCCTTACATCCGGGCGACCTACCGGGTGAAGCCGGGCATACGGGCGGTGGCCATCGGCGGCCACTCCCTGGGCGGCATCGGCGCCTTCGCCACCGCCTGGTACCGTTACGACAAGATTGGCGGCTGCGCGGCGCACTCCGGCACGGCGTCCACGTCATACCATTGGGGGTACACCAGCTACAACACAAGCTCAGCCTGGGCGCAGTTCGCCCAGCGTCCGATGGGCGACGCCACCTGGAGCGGGGCGGCGGGCACCTGCGTGGACATCCGCTACTGGCCGGCCCACGACAACTCCGGCGGCACGCGCAAGGCCAACCTGCGGCTCTTCCTCGAATGCGGCGTCACCGAATACAACAACACGGCCTCCCGGGCCGACTCGGCGGGCGACTGGGCGGCGGTCGCCAACCGTCTGCTGGCGGCAGGCTGGAGCTTCGGAGAGAATGTCGCGCACTACGACAACAACAACTACCGCGACCAGAACCTCAACCACTTCTACTCCAAGCAGGAGAGCGCGGCCTGGTCTTCGCTCCTCTTCCTCTTCCGCAAGGCCGACCTGACGCTGACCAGCGCCCAGATCATCCCCAAGCGCCACCTCGACTACATCCGCAGCAATCCGCTCAGCCTGGCCAACGGGCACGACCCGGTGGCCAACCGCATCGACATGCGCCGCGACGCCACCACCACCGTCGAACTGCGCGCCCACTTCGGGCCCTACTGCCAGATGACCTACCCCGACTGGAGTTCGTTGACCATTGACGACCCCGGCGTCGCGACGCTCAGCGGACTCGACCACCAGTTCGTCCAGATCCGCCCTTGGCCCGGCTACTACGGCGGCACCCAGGATCCCGAATGGCAGTTCTATCCGAAATGGGGCCTGATCACCTCCGGCCCATCCGACGGCCAGACCATGATCCGCGGCACCGTTTCCTATAAGGGGACGAACTACCCGGTCTCCTGCGGACTGAACGTCTACAGCACGGCCGTGCCCGCCACTCCGTCGGTCGGCGAGGCGGGCGGTCCCGGCAGCGGCGGCAACCGCATTCCGGACCGCCACCGGACGGCCCTCGTGGCTCCGTCGCACAGCGCCGTCAACGCCGTCCTGCCAGGCACGGATCCCGATGATGATCCGCTCACGTTCCGCACCGGCTCCTCGCTCTACCAGCACTACGACGAGGGGGTCGCCTACGAGGTCGCGGGCGGCACCCATCTCGGGCATCTGGTATTCAGCAACACGGTTGACGGGAGTGTCACCGTCCACCCCTACGGAACGACCGGGCGCGCACCCTTCGTCTATGTCGCCCACGATGGCGGCCTGGAATCCTACCCTTGCACGGCGGTGGTGCATTTCGGCCACCCGCGCGCCAGCCTCTCCAGCACGGCGGCGATGGATTTTGCGATGACCGAAGGCTATGCCTCCGAGGCCACGCCTGCCCAGGCCGACCGCACCCTGGGCAATGCCGAGGCGGCCAACCCGATCGACGGCGACGCCATGGCGCCCTGCGCGGTCTCAAAGCCATCGTGGCTGGAGGTTCAGGTCATCGGCTCTGCGGCCCCCTACACCATCCGCAGCAGCATCAACGTGGCGGCGGCCAATGCGCTGGCGCAGGGTGCCTACAGCGGCACCGTGGCCGTCAGCCCCGGACGCAAGACCGTCCTTCTTCCCGTGGCCGACACCTTCATGGACGCCAACCCCCAGGGCTGGAGCATCTCCCGGACCACGGCCGGAGCCGAGAAGTACCTGATGCGCTGGGACGTGTCCGCCGTCAACGGCACCGTCAGAAAGGCGATCATCCGCGTCTATGGCCGGCTGTACGACACCCAGGACATCACCGTCAAGGAAATGGCCGACGACGCCTGGGATCCCTACACCGTCAAGGACAGCAACTACACCCCGGTCGGCGGGGGCAGCCTGGGCACGTTGGGCACCACCGGGGCTTATGCCTGGCACAGCGTGGATGTCACCTCCTATGTCGAAGCCCAGAGGGCGGCCGACGGCAAGGCCAGCTTCCTGCTCGAGAAGGCCGCCGGAACAACCGGCTCGATCGTCTACCTCAGCGAGGACATGGACTATTCGCCGGAGCTCATCGTCATTTCCGAGGAGGCGGCCCCGTCCTCCTGCCAGCAGAGCTTCACCGTGAACCTCACTGTGGGCGGCCTCACGCCGACGATCACCACGGAGAGCCTGCCTGCGGCGCTCAAGAACAACGCCTACAGCCTGACCCTGGTGGCCGCCGGCGGCATCGGCGTAAAGTCTTGGTCGCTAGTGTCGGGATCGTTGCCTGCGGGAATCAGCCTCTCCAGCGCCGGGGCGCTCAGCGGCACGCCCACCGTCTCCGGCTACTTCAGCTTCACCGTGCGCGTGCAGGACTCGAACGATCCGGTCGGCACTGACACGAAGAGCTTCACTCTGTTGGTCAGCAACAACGGCCGCATCGTCACCACTAGCGCCGACAGCGGCGCGGGCAGCCTGCGCCAGGTGATCACCGACGCCACGGCGGGACAGACCATCGAGTTCGATGTGAACGTGACCGCCATCACCCTGAGTAGCGAACTGACGGTCAACAAGGAGCTGACCATCGCCAGCCATGCCGGCCAGCCGGTGACGATCAGCGGAGGCGGCGCCACGCGCCTCCTCTACAATTACAGCATTGGCTCGGACTACACCCTGACCCTCAGGCATCTGATCCTGCGCGACGGCCTGAACTCGGCCAGCCAATACGCCGGAGCGATCTACAACCGCGAGAGCCTGGTGCTGGAGGATTGCATCCTGGAG
>CAZBDL010000174.1:0-7111 GCA_964490525.1 uncultured Victivallales bacterium
GAACTTTCCCGTGAACTTTCGGTTGGCGAGTGGTTCGGGAACCGTCTCATGCGCCTCGGTCATATCCGTGACGACGTCGGCAACGGCTCTGCGAATGCCGCGGAGTGCGTTTTCGGGAGATGGCGCGAGCCAGCTCAGGCTGGGAAATTCGACGCAGAGGCCCACATGTTCCTGATCGTCTTCAGACCAGGTCACGCGATACGTATAGTGGTCATTCCGAATGCTTTTCATATTCCAGCCTCTCGATCGCCTTCAGCACTTGCTTGACCTGATACGATTTGGCATTTCCCTGTGTGTTTTGAAGGTTGATCACATCTCCGGCGTCCAGAGATAGTAGAACCCGGCACGCAGGTTGGCGAGATCTCCGAGGCGGCCGAGGTCGATCAACTGGGCCGGGCCGACGCCCTGGCTCATCGACGGGTTGTAGAGGTTGTCGTTGGCGAACTCGCTGCGGCGGTAGACCACCACCCGGGCATGGTTCGGCAATCCGGCCAGGTCGCGGGCCGCCGCCAGGGCGTCGTCCAGGTAGCCGACCTGGTCGATCAGGCCGACGCGCAGGGCGTCCTCCGCCAGGTACACCCGGGCGGTGGCGACCTCCTTGAGCTGCCCGTCGGTCAGCTTGCGGCGCTCCTTGACCAGATTCAGGAAGCGCCGGTTCAGGCCGTCGACCAGGGCCTGGAACATCGCCTCCTCCTCCGGGGTGGCGACGCGAAACGGGGAGCCCATGTCCTTCTGCGGGCCGGACTTGCTGACGTCGACGCCGACCCCAATCTTGCCCATCAGCCCGGAGAACTGCGGGCGGATGAAGACCACACCGATTGAGCCGGTGACGGTGGTCGGATGCGCCACGATGCGGTCCGCCGGCAAGGCCGCCATGTAGCCGCCGGAGGCCGCGACATTCATCAGGGCCGCGACGACCGGGATGCCGGTGCGCTGGCGAAAGCGGGTCAATTCGTGGTGGAGGATGTCGCTGCCGGTGCTGGAGCCGCCGGGCGAGTCGATCTTCAGGACGACGGCACGGACATCGCCGTCGGCCGCCGCGCGCTGAAGCTGGGCGACGACCTCCTGGACGACCCCGGGACGGTCGTAGAACAGCCGGTCCGAGGGCGTGTCGGCGATGAACCCCGAGATGGGCAGGACGAGGATCTTCTCGCCGCCCCGGCCCTGCAGCGTGAATTCGCGCAACGGCTCGGTCGCGTCCGGGAAGACCTTGACGTTGATCGGCGCGCAGGCCGCCAGGGTGGCCAGGAGCGTCGCCGCCAATGCCAATTGCCATGCTCTCGCCGCCGTGGGGTTCATGCGCAGATCCCTTCCTCGCCTTGTTTCCTGTTCGCCAAGCCCCGGCAATGCCGTCCCGTATCCCAAGGCTGGCAACCCACCGCCATGTTTCCGTGGTGATTTTTCCCGACTATACCCTGCCGCCAATGAAGATCAATCGTTGACGGGGCCGGGCTTGAGGACAAGGAGCGGCCCGGCGGTTATCTGTGTCCAGGTCGTGCCGCGGCAGGTCAGCCCCCTGACGCCAGTGGTCTGCCCATGCGATCATGTCCATGGTTGTGCACCGAACGAAAGGCGAGTATAGTCATGGACACCAAGGGAAATTCACGCGATGCCGATGATTGTCCTGGCGTTGGCGATAGGCTTGGTGCTGCTCTATTTCGGTGCGGAATGGCTGGTTGGCGGCAGCAGCGCCATGGCCATCCGCTTCGGGATGCCCCCTTGGTCGTCGGCTTGACTTTGGTCGCCTTCGGCACCAGCGCCCCCGAACTGGTGGTCAGTGTCCAGGGGGCACTTAGCGGACACGGCGACATCGCCGTCGGCAATGTGGTGGGCTCTAACATCTTCAATGTCGCCGTCATCCTCGGTTTGTCGGCACTGATCTTTCCGCTGAGCGTGCATCGGGATCTTGTCCGGCGCGACATGCCGGTCATGCTCCTGGCCGCCCTGGTAGCCATCATGTTCCTTCACGACGGCCATCTGGGCCGGAGCGAGGGCGGGGTGCTCCTCGCCGGGATCCTCGCCTATGTCGTCCTCTCGGTCCGGGCGACCCGCCGCCATCCACCTCCACTGGAAGAGTTGGCGATCCCCGTCGCCAGCGGAGGCCTGTCCAAAGCCGCGGCCTTGGTCGTCCTCGGCCTGGCGCTGCTGGTGCTGGGGGCCCATGCCCTTACCTGGGGGGCGGTCGGCCTTGCCCGCCGATTCGGGATCTCCGAAGCCGTCATCGGCCTGACCATCGTCGCCTGCGGCACCAGCCTGCCCGAGCTGGCCACCTCGGTGGTGGCCGCATGCCGCAAGCAGGCCGACATCGCCATCGGCAACATCGTCGGATCCAATATTTTCAACGTTCTTGCCATCCTCGGGACCGCGGCCCTGCTGCGCCCCGTCGAGTGCCCGGAGGTACGCGCATTCGACCTGTTGACGATGGGGGGATTCAGCCTGTTGCTCCTGCCCCTGATGTGGACAGGGTTCCGCATCTCCCGGACCGAGGGAGCACTGTTCCTGGCGCTGTACACGGGGTACCTCTACCTGCTTTGGCCATCGGCAGCGCAATGAAAATGGCGTTACTGCCCGATTGAAATCTTCCCCTCGTCGGTTTAGGGTTGATCAGCCGCAACCTGAACCGCAGCATCGTGCCGGCATCGGGAGGCCGCATCCCATGAAGGCGTCGTTTCTGGTCCTTTCCCTGACCGCGCTTCTTGCCTGCCTCTCGGCCCCGGCCTTGGCCGATGACGAGGTCTTCGCCATCGGCTCGGCCTTTGGCATCAATGCCGCGGAGGCTGGCCTGCGCCGCTTCACGGCCACCCCCGTGGTCATGTCCAGGTATGTCGACGGGGAGGGAACGACGGTCAGCAAGCGCGCCGCCCGTGTCCTGACGCGCATCAGCACCCTCCGGCCGGCCGAACGCGTCGCGTGCGCCTGGGAGCTCGGCGTTCCGCTCTACCATCGCCCCGCTTACCGCACGGCCATGCGCAAGGGGGTCTCCACCGCCGCCTGGCTGGCGGGGAACCCCGACGAGAACCAGCCCTTGAAGGTCAGCCTGCTCCTCCATGCCAAGAAGCAGGGACTCCTCTACCGGGATCTGGGGCGCGCCGGGGAGCTGCGCCCGCCCGTCATCACCGCGGTCAGCTCCGGCGACACGACCACCGAACTGGTCGGCAATTGGTTTGGCACCCGGCGGCCCCTAGCTTGGCTCGAATACCTTGACGCCCGCGGCGGCATCGCCCGCATCCGCCTGTCCGTCGCCACCGGCGGCTTTGCCGATGCCGAAGGCCGGGCCGCCCACATGTGCCCCGAAACCGGCTTCAGCCGGGTGGTCTTTCTGAATCCCCGGTTGCCCCGCCTGATCGATGCTGAGGATATCCTCTGCATCGTCATTGACAATGGCTACGGGCTCGCCGCCTGGGACTATGCCACCTCCCCGCGCCAAGCCATCTCCGGCACCGTGTCCGGGGACAACGTCGACGGCGTGACCGTGACGATCTCCGGCGACGCCTCGCGCTTCGCCGTCACGGGCCCCGACGGGGCGTTCTCGGTCGGCGGACTGCCCGACGGCGACTTCACCGTCACCCCAAGCAAGCGCAGCCATGCCTTCGATCCCCCAAGCCGCACCGTGGCCCTCGCCGGCGCCGAATCCACCGGCCACGACTTCACCGCCGTCGAGCGCCGTTCCTTCGTGTTCTGGTATCGTGGCCACGTCCTCCATTTCCCCTACTACTCCAGCCTGCCGCTCGACACCGCGAATGCGGACATCGAGCGCCTGCTCGTGGCCATCCACAGCTCCAGCTACAACCCCCTCGACTACCTGAAGTCCGGCGTCGACTCCGCCGCCCTCGTCCCCGGCGCCAGCGCGTCCACCCTGGTCATCGCCCCGCATTTCCTCATCCCCGAGTTCCTTCCCGACGACGCCGGCGACCGCTTCCTCCATTGGGGCGGCTTCCCTTTCTGGGGCACCGAATCCGCCATCAAGGGAGTCGGGAACCGCGCCGTGAACATCAGCGCCTTCACCGTCCTCGACCTGCTGCTGACCCACCTCGTCGAGGGCGGGCGGTTCCCGAACCTCGCGCGGATCGTCATTGCCGGCCATTCCGCCGGCGGCCAGATGGTCAACCGCTACTCCGCCAGCAACCATTACGACGTCTTCGGCGTCAAGCCCACGCGCATCGCCATCCGCTACGTCGTCATGGGACCAAAGTCCTACATGTACCTCGACGGCAACCGCGCCGTGGCCGGTACGGTCGACAATTTCGCCATCCCGACCTCCCCGCCCAGCGACTACAACGCCTATGGCTATGGCATGGACGGCATCTACAGCTACCTGGCGGCCACCGGCGAGGAATCCATTCGGAACCTGTTCCAGTACCGTGACGTCTGCTACCTGGTCGGGGAGAACGACAACGTCCCCGATCCCGCGGACAGCGCCACGGCCCTGCTGCAAGGGCCCGAGCGCCGCACCCGCTCCGAGATCTTCTACAACTATCTCGGGTTCTATTATGGCAACGGCGTCTACGACTATCACCAGCGCTCGGTCGTTCCCGGCGTCGGCCACAGCGGCCGCGGACAGATGCTCTCCCCCGAAGGCCTTGCCTACCTCTACGATCTCGACCCGTAGGGGCCGGAGCGAGGATGTCGCTTACGGGCGTCGAGCCAGGCGTCGAGCCACCATTGGAGACACGGCGTCGGCCATTATCTGCGCCAGGTGTTGTCGCCCGGCCGCAGTGTTGTGGCACAGATCGATGAATTCCTCCGGTGCCCGCAACTTCTCATGTACGGGTGCCAGCAGCAGGCCATGCCTGGCCGCATGCTCCACCAGTCGTTGGTTGTAGCGATCCAGGATTCGCGCATAGGTCTCGTACCTCCGCAAATTCATCCCCTGGCCCCAGGCCTTCATGTCGTCGGCGAGATAGCTCCTGAACGGTTCGGTCACCAAGGACGGATCGGGGCATGGGAACGTGGCGGCCACATAGTCGACGCCCCGAGCCTTAGCCTCATTTCCCATATGCGAGAAGATCTGGAATGTGACGTCAAACCGGGGGTCGAGGGCGATGGGATTCATCGGGGACAACTGTTGCCAAAGCAAGCTGCGGTTCAGCCATCGCCGCACGGGATGGGCTTGGCCATGGGCGACGAGGTGCATCCAGCAGATGTCGTTGATGCCGTTGTACTGGATAAGGATGTCCGGCTGGTAGCCGAAGAGTTCCTCGTGACGGAGCAACCAGGCGTATGACGGGGTGCCGCTGATGCCCAGGTTCAGCACCTCAATCCGGGCATCCGGAAAGCGGTGCGCCAGCAACAGTTCGAGCAGGGCAGGGTAGGTGTCCCCGTTGGTCTCCCCCTGCAGGGTGGTCGATCCGCCAATGCAGATGATCCGCAGGGTTCCCGCCTGAGGCGGCACTGTGAACTCATGTGTCCGAAAACCGCGACTGTTGATGTGAATCGAGAGCGCCTTGCCCCCGACCTCCCGTTCCAGCGACGCTCCCGGACGATAGCTTTGCCATGGCACGGCCCAGAGGGTTTCGGCGAAGCATTCCGTGACCTCCTTGGTTGAGAAAAGGTGCTGGTTTTCCTGCCGAAAGCGGTCGGCGCGGCTGGCGCAAATCCGCGCCTCAAGGACGAGGATCAATTCCAACGAGATCCCAATCAGGGCCGGGCCGAAGACCAGAAGGCAGGCCAACCTGAACAGCAACATGCCGCGGCCACAGTCAGGCCGCTTCGTACCCGGTGATGCGGCCATTGCGTCTGCGCCTTTGTCCACCATCGTCGGGAGCTTCGGTTTAACCTGAAGCATATTACCCGTTCCGGGGGGCGATGTAGCTATTTCTGCATGCCCTTGGCGTCCTCCTCCTGGAGGACGGCGAGGGCGGTGGTGACATTGCCGAAGGGGGCGCTGACCTGGATGCCACGGATGCGGGGGCGGAGGGCGGCGACGGCCTCGCGGGCGATGCGGATGCCCTCGGCGAGCTGGGCGTCCTTGCCGTCGGCGCGGGCCATGCGGGCCATGATGGCGTCGGGGACGACGACGCCGGGGACCTCGTTGCGCATGAACTCGGCGTTGCGGTAGCTGGCGAGGGGCCAGATGCCGGCGAGGACGGGGACTTTGAGGTCGTCGATCTGGTCGAGGAAGCGGAGGAGGGGGTCGACGGCGAAGACGGGCTGGGTGATGATGAACTCGGCGCCAGCCTCGACCTTCTCGCGGGTGCGGCGCAGCTCGCGTTCGGGGTCGAGTGCGTTGGGGTCGGCACCGACGCCGATGAGGGCGCGGGTGGGCTCGCCGATGGGGTGTCCGCCGAGGTCGACGCCGCGGTTGAGGCGGTGCTGGATGCGGGCCATGCCGATGGAGTCGGCGTCGAAGACGGCGGAGGCGAAGGGGTAGTCGCCGAGCTTGGGGGGGTCGCCGGTGATGAAGAGCAGGTTGCGGACGCCGGCGGCGGCGCAGCCGAGGAGGTCGGACTGCATGCCGATGAGGTTGCGGTCGCGGCAGCAGAAATGCAGGATGCACTCGATGTCCGCCTCGCGCTGGATGGTGGCGGCGCTGACCAGGGGGGAGAGGCGGGCGCTGGCGCGCGGGCCGTCGGGAATGTTGATCGCGTCGACCCCGGCCACGCGGCACTGCCGGGCCTTGGCGATGGTCGTGGCGAGGTCGAAGCCACGCGGCGGGACGATCTCGACCGTCGTCACCCACCTCCCGGTCGCGAGCGTCGCGCCGAGATGCGACTTCTCGGCCATGGGGGCGGGCTCGCGCAGGGCCGTGGCGTTGTCCTGGGCATCCTGTCGGGAGACGGCGAAGACCTTGCCGGCGAGGGGGCGGACGCTGCGCGCCAGCTCGCGGATGTGCTCGGGGGTGGTGCCGCAGCAGCCGCCGATGCCGCGTGCGCCGAGTTGCATGAAGCGCAGGGCGTAGGTGGTCATGTATTCGGGGCTCGCCATGTAGATGAAGCGGCCGTCGACGCTCTTCGGGGTGCCGGCGTTGGGCTGGACGACGACCGGCAGGTCGGTCATGGCGACGAGGCGCTCAAGGACGGCGAGGATGCCTTCCGGCCCGACCCCGCAGTTGAGGCCGAGGGCGGCGGGGGGGCGCGGGGCGGCGGCGACGGTGGCCAGGAGGGGGGCGAGG
>CAZBDL010000175.1:0-7105 GCA_964490525.1 uncultured Victivallales bacterium
CCATCTCCACCACGGCGACGCTCGCCGGCGACGCCACCGTCACCGCGAACTTCGCGGAGATCCTCGACCTGACCATGGTCCTGGCGACCGGCGGGACGACGGTTCCGGCGGCGGGCATTCACACAGTCGTCGAGGGCATCGCCGAGGACATCGCGGCGATCCCGGACGTCGGGTACCACTTCACCCAATGGCAGGCCTCGGCGGGCGCCACCCTCGGCGACGCCAACGCCGCCACCACCACCGTCACCCTGACCGCCGACGCGGCGGTCACCCCCGTCTTTGCCGTCAACGAGTACGTTGTCACCTTCCAGACCGATGGCAACGTCGGGGCCACGGTCAACGGTGCAGACTTGGTCTCCTATACCGTCACCCATGGCGACGATTGTCCTTCGGTGACAGCCGAGCCTCCACCTGGCTTGCCGTTCACGGGCTGGAGTGGCGACTATGTCGGCACGGACAACCCACTCACCCTGACCAACATCACAGCCGACATGACGGTCATCGCCAATTTCGGCAAATCGCTCGCCCGGGGTCTGGTGATCGACCTCGACGCCAATGACGTCGTCGGGCTGAACACTCCTGGACGCTTTATGCGGCGGCCAAAGTTCTATGGGCAGTACCATGATCCGGTTCGGGATCCCGACCGGTTGCTCAAGCCGAGGAACGCCCCCCTCAAGGTATTGACCAAGATTGCCAAGGGGGTCGGGGCGGATGTCCTTGAATGCGAGTGGATGAGGAGAATCCGTCTCTACAATCCCGCGCTGTTCAAGATGGCCCAGGCCCAAGGGACAACCGCCGCCGATTGGCTGGCCATTGAGGGCAACCAGGCGAACCTCGCCATCAACCTGCGCCTGGTCAGCCGGGGGGATGGCGCCGAGGACCAGTACCTCTACGGAGGCACCTTAATGGCCCCGCAGATCCTGACCGTGACCGTCGGCGTCGACCCGAAATATGGGGACGTGCTGGTTATCGAGGGCAAATGGTTCGGCACACGCGGGGGACTCTTCTCCAAAAAACCCAAGGTTTGGCGTGAATACACGGCCAAGGACGGCGTGGCCGTCAAGCAGCAGAGGGCCAAGGTACTTGCCCCGGATGATCCGGCGATTACGGACAAAGCGGGGAAGATGGCCTACATGGATCACCAGACCGGCATGGGCAAGGTTGTCGTGGTTGTACCGACCAAGGAGCCGAAAGGGGTTCCCACCCCCAACGTTGTCATCGACAACGGCATCGGCCTGGCCGTGATCGAAGTGCCCGGGCTATAGATAGCGCCATCTCGGCCATCGCCAGCCGGAAAGGGCACAAAAGAACGGGGACGCCGAAGCGTCCCCGTCGTGGCTTCACCCGCCGTGGCGGGCTATCGTGATCACTTGGCGCAGGCAGGAGCGCCGTCCTCGCCCAGCGAACATTTCTTGGCGTCCTTGGGACAGGCGGCCGTGCCGTCCGGGTTCACTGGGCAGGCCTTGCCCTTGCCGGCCTCGGAACACTTGCCCTCGGCACACGGACAGGCCTTGCCGCTGCCGACCGGCAGTCCGGCCTCGACCCATTCGGCCAAGCCATTCTCATAGTCGACGACTTGGGTGAACCCCGCCGTCATGAGCATTTCCGCCGCCCTCGTCGAGGCCTTGCAGCGCTGATTGGCGCAGTAGACAACGATCGGACGGTCCTTCGGCATCTCGGCGAAGCAGGTGCCCAGGGCATCGTTCATTTTGCCCAAGGGGATGTTCACCGCCCCGGCAATGTGCGCCTTGGCGAAGGAGTCGGCGTCCAGCACATCAACGATCAGCAGATCCTCGTGCTGGGCGATCATCTCCTGCAGGCGATCCTTGGTGATGTAGGTAACCGCCATCATGGCGGCGGGTTGGGCCAAGGCCGGAGCCTCGACCGCCGCGGCTGCCGGAGCTACCGGAGCTGGCTTGGGCCCCGGACAACACTGGGCCAAGGCTCCGCTACCCATCAGCAGGAGAGTTGCCCCGGCCAATCCCATCATCGCGCTTCTCGTGTTCATGACTGATTCCTTTTTACGTTTGAGTAGACCCGGATTCCTTATTAATGTTGTATTATATCATCTCCACGGCTTATGACAACCTTTTTCGGAAAAAAGTTCCCGCCGGGCGGGGTGTTGCTTTCCATGGGGAGCGGTGGTTTGTTATGGCTGGAGTGGACCAGGCGTCGCGGAACCTTGGGAGAACCAGCGGCATGATCGATCTCGGGGCGGAATTGGCGGCGGTGGGGCGACGCATTGGGGAGATCCTGGCGGCGGACGATTTTCCCGGCACAGTTCGTCCGCCGATGCTGACGGCGGCGGTGCGGGATTATCCGTCGCGCGGGGGCAAGCGGCTGCGTCCGGCGCTGGTGCTGTGGAGCTGCGGGTTGCTTGGGGGGGATCCACGCCAGGCGGAATTCGCCGCGGCGGCGGTCGAAGTCTACCACAACTGGACGTTGGTGCATGACGACATCATCGACCGCGACGACACCCGACGGGGGCGTCCGACCTGCCATGCCGCATTGGCCGCCGAGGCCGCCGAGGCATTTGGGATTACCGCCGAGGATGCGGCGCGGCATGGGCGCGACCTGGCGATCCTGGCGGGTGACGTCCAGCAGGCATGGGCGAACCATCTGCTGTTTCGCAGCATCGAGTCGGGCGTGGACGCGGCGCTGACCCTGCGGTTGGCGCGGCACCTGCAAGACCAGGTCAACCGCGACCTGATTTCGGGCGAGGCGATGGATGTGGAATTCTGCCATCGGCCTTGGGAGACGCTGTCCGTGGACGAGGTTGAAACCATGCTTTACCTAAAGACGGGTGCGTTGTTGCGCTATTGCGCGGAAACGGGGGGACGGCTGGCGCTAGGCACGGCGAACGCCGCCACAGATTCCCGGGTAACCCGGCTGGGCGACTTTGCCGCCGCCGCCGGAATTGCCTTCCAGCTGCGCGACGACTGGTTGGGGCTGTATGGCGATGCCGCGACGCTGGGCAAGCCGGTGGGCTCGGACCTGGCCGAAGGCAAGCCGACGCTGCTGCTGCTCCATGCCTGGGCCCGGCTCGACGAGGCCGGGCGCCGCGAACTTCGCACCCTGGTGGGCTGTCCGGTCGGCGATGACGCCACCCTGGTGCGGGCCCAATCCCTGGTGCGGGAATCCGGCGCCGAGGCCATCGTCCGCGACCGTGCCGCCGAGCTGGCGGACAAGGCGAGGACCATCCTCCTGGGGCACGCCGACGGCCCGTGCCGTGCCCGGCTCTTGGCCTGGACCGACTTCCTGGTGGGGCGGGACTGGTAGTTCCTGAGGCTCTGACAAAACCTCACGCGCGCGGCATTGCTGGCGAGGAAAGCGCAGATGCGCCTACCAGCGAATGAGGATGGCGCCCCAGGTCAGGCCGGCGCCAAAGGCGGTGAGCAGGATCAGGTCGCCGCGCTGGATGAGGTTGCCGCGGACGATCTCGTCAAGGGCGATGCCGATCGAGGCGGCGGAGGTGTTGCCGTAGCGCTGGACGTTGCAGTAGACGTTTTCTTCGGCGATGCCGAGGCGTGAGCCGACCGCCTTGATGATACGCAGGTTGGCCTGGTGGGGGACCAGCCAGCGGATCCGGGCGACATCCACGCCGGCGGTGGCGAGGACGTCGCGGCAGGCCTCGGTCATGTCGGTCACGGCCTGCTTGAAGACGTCCTGGCCCTGCATGGTGAGGTACTGGAGATCCTGGGCCATGACCTCGGGGGTGAGGGGCTGGCGGGAGCCGCCGGCCGGGACATGGAGGATGTCGTGGTAGGTGCCGTCGGAGGCGATCTTGGCGGCGAGGATGGCGCCGCCCGGGGCCTCGGCACCAAGGACGACGGCGCCGGCGCCATCGCCAAAGAGGACGCAGGTGTTGCGGTCGCGCCAGTTGGTGAGCATGGAAAGCTTCTCGACGCCGATGACCAGGGCCCTGCGGAAACAGGGCCGGAGGAGGGCCAGCCCCTGGGCGATCTCGAGCCCGTAGATGAGGCCGGTGCAGGCCGCCTGGAGGTCGAAGCAGGCCGCCTTGGTGGCACCCAGGCGATGCTGCAGGATGCAGGCGGTGCTGGGCGTGACCTTGTCGGCGGTGATGGTTGCGACGATCAACAGGTCGAGGTCGGCGGCGGCGACGCCGGCCGCGGCGAGGGCGCGTTCGGCGGCGACCAGAGCCATGTCGGAGACCGCCTCGTCATCGCCCGCGAGATGGCGCTCCTCGATGCCGGTGCGGGTGCGGATCCACTCGTCGCTGGTTTCGACCATGCGCTCGAGCTCGAAATTGGTCAGCACCCGTTCGGGGACATAGGCGCCGGTGCCGATGATGCCGAGGCTCATGGCGCGACGGCCTTGCTGGCTGGAGGCTTGGGGGCGGGGATGGCGATGCCACAGGCCGCGATGCGGTCGCGGATCTGGGTACCGACATGGTTCTTGACGGAATTCTGGGCGACGCGGATGGCGTTGCGGATGGCCTTCGGGGACGAGGAGCCATGGCCGATAATGCAGATGCCGTTCAGGCCCAGCAGGGGGGCGCCGCCAATCTCGTCCGCGTCGCCGATCTCCTTGAGCTCGCGGAAGGCATTCTTGGCGAGCATTGCACCGGTGATCCGGAAGGGGTTCTTGGAGAGCGCCTCCTTGAGCCAGTGCATGACGGCGACAGCCATGCTTTCGCTGGCCTTGAGCAGGACATTGCCGACGAAGCCGTCACAGACGATGACATCGGTGGAGCGGATGAAGATGTCGTTGCCCTCGACGTTGCCGGCGAAGTTGATCGGCATGTCGGAGAGGCGCTTGAAGGTCTCCTTGGTCAGCTCGTTGCCCTTGACGTCCTCGCCGCCGACGCTGAGCAGGCCGATGCTGGGATTCTGGATGCCGAGGGCGAGGCGGGCGTAGACCTCGCCCATGACCGCGAACTGGGCCAGGTGGATGGGCTTGCAGTCGATGGTCGCTCCCGCGTCGACGAGGATGAAGTGGCCGCCGACAGCGGGCATGATGGTGGCGATGGCGGGGCGCTCAACGCCGGGCAAGGTGCGGATCTTGACGGTCGTGGCGGCGACGGCGGCGCCGGTGTGGCCGGCGCTGACCAGGGCATCGGCCAGGCCGGACTTGACCAGATCCGCGCAGACGGTGATGGAGGCATTCTTCTTGCCGCGGATGGCGGCGGTGGAATGCTCGTCCATCGTCACCACCTCGTCGGCATGGACCAGCTCGACGCGGGGATGGCGGAGCAGGCGATGCTCCTTGAGCAGGGGTTTGAGGCGCTCCTGATGGCCGACCAGGACAAGATCAATCCCGGCGACGTCGGCAAGCGCCTGCGCGGCGCCGGCAATGGTCGCCTCCGGGGCGTGGTCTCCGCCCATCGCGTCGAGCGCGATACGCATGGTCACCCGGCAATGGTCAGGACTTGCTTGCCCTTGTAGACGCCGCAGGCGGCGCAGGCACGGTGGGGCAGGATGGGCGCGCCGCAGGCCGGGCACTTGACGGCCTGGATGCCGTCATAGCGATGGGCTGCCTTGCGCTGGCGGGCCTTCATTCGCGAGGATTTTCTCTTTGGGACGGGCATGGGAAGTCTCCTTTTCATGGTGCGGCAGGATCTGGCCGCCCCGTTTTTCCGATATGCAGATGCGAACCGTCAACATATCATGATTTGGCCAGGGAATCAAGCCCATCCCAGATGCTCTGCTCGATGGCGGGAACGGAGCAGCGGCAGCGGCGGCGGTTGCGGTTGCCACCGCAGACCGGGCAAAGACCCCGGCATTCGTCGCGGCAAAGGCGTTTGAGAGGCAGGTTGATGAGCAGGTCCTCACGGAGCTGCGGGGCGAGGTCGAGGGTCTCGCCCGCAGGCTGTTCATGAAACTGGCAGACCTCCGGAGCGGCGAGGACGATCTCGCTGGGTTCAAGGCAGCGCGAGCAGGGCCCGGCAACCCGGGTGCTGGCCGAGCCGCGCACCAGCACCCCTCCTCCGACCCGGCTGGCATGGAGCGCATAGGCGACGGGTGCGAAGGCTTCGTCCGCCGTGTCCTCGAGGCCGATCTCGGCGGCGGGGATCTCGCCGACCAGGTCGACGTCATGCTTCTCCAGCAGGCTGAGGCTGAGGTTCAGCATGCACTGCTCCTTCCGAACCGTTGGCCCATGGCGGCGGCGACCGGCGGCGGCACGAAGGCGGCAATGTCGCCGCCCAGGCGGGCAATCTCCTTGATCATCCGCGAGCTGAGGAACGAATAGGCCGGGCTGGGCATCAGGAAGAGCGTCTCGCAGGCGCTGTTCAGCTCGCGGTTCATCATCGCCATCTGGAACTCGTATTCGAAGTCGGAGATGGCACGCAGGCCGCGGATCACGGCGTCGGCCCGGAAGTGGTTCACCGCCTCGATCAGCAGGCCATCGAAGGCGGCCACTTCGACATTGGCGTAGGGACGGCAGGATTCCCGGAGCAGGCGCTGCCGCTCGGCCAAGGGGAAGAGCCCCGTCTTCGACTCGTTCTCGGCGACGGCGACAACCAGCCGCCGGCACAGCTTGTGGGCGCGGCTGATGACGTCCAGGTGACCGTTCGTCACCGGATCGAAGCTGCCGGGAAAAAGGGCGGTGTCCATGGGCTTTTCCGAATCAGGCTAATGATCGCGTTGCGACCCACAACATACCATCCTCGGGCGGGGATGTCCATGGTCTGCGAATCTCGCAGATGATTTCGCATTTTTGCGAAATGCGCCATGGTCAATTTCCGCCAGTCGCTTCATGCCCTGGCCATGAATGGACAGGGCACGGTTGGCATGGCATTTGCTAGATGTCCTCCGGATCGATGAGACATGTATGCCGCACGACTGAGGAGAGTTGCCATGGCCAGCGTCTACACCTGCCCCTACTGCCACCGCCGCTACACGATCTACCGCGACGGGGACTATCTCTGCGATTGCGGTCGGGTCTTCTTCTATCCGCCCCTGCTTTCCTCGGAGAAGGCGAATTTCATTGCGCTGGCACCGGCCTATGTGGATTCTGCGAGCCGGAGCATGCGACGGACGACGTCGGCGGAATCCCGGCGGCGGACGGCGCGCGGGGCGGCGGACTGTCCCTTGGCGCGGATCTCGCTGATCTGCGGTCTGCTCGGGGTGGTCTTCTTCGGGAT
>CAZBDL010000176.1:0-7103 GCA_964490525.1 uncultured Victivallales bacterium
AGCACTTGGCTTACACCCAAGTTGTCGGGGGTTCGAGTCCCTCACCGCCCACCATTCTGCCGCGGGTCGCCGCCGCAGAGGGCTTCCCATCCGGGAAAGCGCCAGCCGTGGGGAAAGTCGCGGCACTGCTGCGGGCGCGCTTCGTAGGCGAGGCAGCCTGGGGGGTCGTCCTGGTAGAGGATGCAGGCGCCGTCGGGACGTTCGCGCAGGGTCAGGGCGCGGCGGTCGCGGGTGAGCTGCGTCATGTCGGCGATGAACGCCGCCGTGTCGAGGCCCAGCCGCACTGCCAAGGCCTCGGCCTCCGACGGGGAGATCCGCACCTCCCCCTCCCAGCGGCAGCAGGCGCCGCAACGTCGGCAGGCGAAGTTCGCCGCGGGCGTCGCGGTCGGCGGCAACGGCCCATCGTTGTCGGGCAGATCCATGGCAAACCTCACGGGGCAGGGGATTAGCGGGCGTGTTGCGTGAGGCAATGTAGCATCGGCGCGGGGCATGGCCACCGCTCACGCCTGTCCCCCGGCCTCAGCCTGGGCGGGCACCGCGAAGGAATTCGCCGACGGTCATGCCGGCGACGCGGCGGAAGGTGCGCATGAAGTAAAACTCGTCACGGAAGCCCAGTTCAGCGGCCACCGCCTTGATGGTTATCCCGGCGACCAGGCGCTCCTTGGCGGCAGCGATGCGGGCGGCATTGATGAATTCGACCGGCGAGGAGCCGATGAGCACCTGGAAGCGGCGCCGGAAATGGCTCTCGCTGAGGCCGCATTGGGCGGCCAGGTCGGGAACGGCGAACCGGCGGCCAGGTTGATTGGCGATCCCGGCGGCCAGAGCCTCGACATGGCGGTCGACGCTGAGGGACGTCAATTGGCAACGGATCTGGTGCAGGACCAGGATCAGATCGAGCAGCGCCGCCTTGCGCGCCAGAATCCCGCCCACGGTGCCGTCATCCATGTGCTCCACTACCCGCTGGATCGTCCGCGCAACGGCGGCGGCCTGACCCGGAACCACCGGATGCCCGATCTGGAAGCAACCCATCTGCGCCAGAACATGTGCTTCCGGCCCCTCCCACATGATCCAGCAGGTCTCCCACTCGCCATGGGGATGGTAGCGGTGGGGGACATCCGGGGAGACCAGCATCACGTCGCCCTCGCGCACCGGCAGCACGCCCCAGGCCGGGCTTTCGTAGCTGCCCGACCCGCGCAGCACGCCCACCGCCGAATAGAGGCCAAGAATCCGGAAATAGGGCCAAAGGCTGGTGTCTCGGGCTTGGCCGATCCGGTCGACCCAAAGCCCAAGGCGCTTCTCGGACGCCGAGGGGCTGCGAAACGCCTGGGAGCGCACAGGGCGCGTCGACTTGAGAGTCGATTTGTCTATATTCATGCGCAAATATAGCATGGATTAACCATCCGTTAAACAGTAGATGTGTGAATAGCTGGCAGTCTTTCGCTGCCGTACGAGCAAGGGAGAAGATCCATGGCCAGGCCGTTGGAGACGAATTCCGCCGCTTCCCGGGGGGCGGCGTGGCGATGCCGTCAGGGCGCGGGCGCGGCCGGCGTAATCTCTGAAGGGACGAAGACGAGAGCGACTCGATTCACCTTGATCGAGTTGCTGGCCGTGCCAGGCGTAGCTCATCGAGCGAAGCGCTCAATCAGGTTCACCCTGATTGAGCTTCTGGTGGTGGTGGCGATCATCGCGATCCTGCTGGCCATCCTGCTGCCGGCGCTGCGCCTGGCGAAGGAGGCGGCGATCAACCTGCAATGCGTCAGCCGCCACAAGAGCCATGCCCTGGCCTTGAACATGTATGCCGACGACTACAACACCTATGTTCCGACGCGCGGTACGGTGACGGCCGGGGTGCCGGATACGGACGCCGCCTCGTTCTGGTGGACGCTGTACTGGGATCAGGTAAAGTCGTACTACGGGCAGTACGGTCCGTTCCTGACGGCCTATGCGGTGCCGCGGCAGCTTGAAGCCGGCGGCGAGCCGCCGATCACCCGGAACACCCCCGGAGCGGTGGACACCGCCAGCATGTGCCCGGCAGCGCCGAGGTTCTGGGACTACGACAGCGTCGGCCCGTGCTGGGATGGTCCAGACGGCTCGGCGACGTCCGACAACTATCCCAACCGCCAGGGGGCCTACAACCATACGACATTCTACTACAAGGACGACTATCGGGGCCTCTGGGGCTATCGCCTGGCGCGCATTCCGAAGCCGACACGGACGTTCATCGTGGCGGACGTCAAGTTCAACCAATTCGATGCGATCTATCAACGCGGCAGCCGGCATATTTGGGGGGGCACCCGGTCGGGCGGGTACGGCGTATCCTTCTTCGACGGCCATGCCAAGCTCTACAAGACCCGGAACTACCCGACCATGGCCTATCACCATTCGCGCCAAAACAAATGCGTCCTCAGCGACGACATGGACTGAACCACCAAGGAGACCTCACATGCACCTTCCGCGTCCCGATCGGCAACGGCCACGGCTGGCCCAGGCGCTGCGCGGTAGCCTGGCCGTCATGATTCTCGGTGGTCTCGCCAGCCTCTGCCCGGCGGCGGAAAAGCCGGTCGACAAGATCCATGTCCTTTCCCCGGAATGGATCGTCGTCGCCAACGACTACACGGACGAGATCAACCAACAGGTCTACGCCAATCAGCAGGCGGAGTGGGACGCCCTGTACCCGTATTACGAGAACCTCCTCAACGAAGTGGAGAAGACGGGGGGGCGGCTGGACTGGATGAAGCTGAAGCGGCGGCGATATCTCTACATCGCCGAATATGTCCGGATCGCGCGGTCGATGGCCTGGCTGAAGGAACCCGCCTCCTATGCTATTTCCGGCCCCGACGGACGCGTCATGACCCCCGTCCAGGTCGTGCCCTGGGTCAATTCCCTCGGCGATGCGCAATGGCCGGCGGATTCCCGGATCGGGGACCGGGACTGGACATATCAGCTTGGCCGCTACGCCTACCTAAAGCTACCCCACCCCCTGAAGAGCGGGCAAGCCTATGTCCTGCGGCAACGGGATGGGCGGTGCAAGACATTCACCTACGACGACCGGGCCACGGTCAACCGTTGCCTTAAGGTCAATCAGGTCGGCTACCTGGCGAACGCAGCGCACAAATACGCCTATCTCGGCGGGTGGATCCCCACCGTCGGCCCGGTCGACTTCTCCGGTTGCACGACCTTCTCCCTGGTCGACGAGCAGACCGGCAAATCGGTCTTTGACGGAACCATTGCCCTGCGTGCCAAGGATTTCAGCGTAAAGGTCGACAACGAGTCGGCCAGCTACGGCGGCGAGGACGTCTACGAGATGGACTTCGGCGCAGCGACCAAGGCGGGGACGTATCATCTCCAGGTGCCGGGCGTCGGCCGGTCCTGGCCGTTCGCGATCGGGGAGAACGCCCTCGGCGAGGCCTTCTACGTGGCGGCGCGGGGATTCTACCACCAGCGCTGCGGCTGTGCCTTGACCCAGCCATATACCGCCTGGGAGAGAGGCGAATGCCACCGCCAGCCGGTCGGCGAATGCGGGTTCGTGGGCGACAACCTGAACTGGAAATTTGCCGACGGCCGCGAGGCGCTGCGCGAGATCTCCGACTTCGACATCATCCGGGCAACTGGCAGCGAGACGACGCTGCGCGAGATCCATGGCGGCTGGCACGACGCCGCCGACTACGACCGCCGGGCCAGCCACAACCTTGCCGCCTGGGACCTGCTGGTCCTGTACGCGATCAACGGCCCGGCCTTCACCGACGGACAGCTGAACCTTCCCGAGAGCGGCAACGGCATCCCGGACATCCTCGACGAGGCGCGGTACGGCATCGACGTGTGGAGGCGCGCCCAACTGCCCGACGGCTCGGTGACCGGCCGGATCGAGACCATTCACCATCCCCAGCACAAGGGCATGCCGGACCGAGACACGGAGGATCGCTGGTACGCCTCCTTGCCGGACCGCAAGAGCACCATGACCTATGCCGGCAGCGCGGCCATGTACGCCCGCCTGATCAAGCCCTTCTCCCCCGAGCAGGCCAATGAATACCTCACCTCGGCCCAAAAGGCCTACGCTTGGGCCTCCAACCCGAAGCATTCCCGGAACGGGCACACGGTCGAGGTCGACCACAAAGGCGTGAAGACCAAGGTCACCGTGGTGGAGAACGAGGACGACCACCTGTACCCGGCCTTCATGGCGGCGATCAATCTCCACCTGGCCACGGGCGACCGGAAATACCTCGACGACATCAACGTCACCTATGGCCCGGACGCGGTTCGCCGTTTCGAGTCGTATCCCAACTACCTCTACTCCTATGTGCCGGTGTTCCTCGCCGCAGGCGCCACGGCCCCGGACATCGACGCCACGCTCAAGGCCGCCGCCAAGGACTGCATCCTCAAGGTGGCCGAGGAACCCCTGCAGACCACCCTCAAGGATCCGTACCGCCACGCCTGGCGCGAACGGCAGCGCCGCTGGGGATGGGCATTGGCCCCCTGCTGGGCCCGCTACCTGATCCTCGCCCATGCCTTGACCGGAGACGAGAAGTACCGGGCCGCCGCCCTGTTCAACATCGACTTCCATCTCGGCTGCAACCCCTTGGGCATGGTTCAGACCACCGGCATCGGCAAGACCTACCTCCCGACAATCCAAGACGCCGAGACGCGCCAGGACGACATCGTCGATCCGGTGCCGGGACTGACCTCCTACGGCGTGGTCGACATTCCCTACACCTTCCTGACCCGGGTCTACACCATCAACGTCCCGGACATCGCGACCGGGAAGACGGTGGAGGCGGTCAACTTGTTCCTGCCGGAGGGCATCGACCCGAAGAACCCGGCCATTCCCCACTGGCGCCGGATCGGGCCCAGCGGCTTCTGCGACCCGATCTGCAACGAATTCTCGGTGCCGCAGACCACCGGCCCGACCGCCCTGATGCTCGGCGCCTACCTCGGCCAGGGCTGGATGCCCGGCGAGGCCCTGAAGGCGCGCGGCCCCTTGGACAAGGCCGACCTGGAAGGGTACTATTGGGTGCCATGAGGATTGAGTTCACCGTCATTCCATAGCGCCATCCACATCACCCAGGAGCACCCATGAAGATCGTCTACATCGGGGCCGGTAGCCATGACTTCGGACGCGGCCAGGTCGTCGACCTCCTGACCGACCCGGACTTCAAGGGGAAGGGGGTGACGATCTCACTGGTGGACGTCAACGCGGAGGCCCTGGCGACGATGCAGGGATTTGCCGAGCGGGTCAATGCGCATTGCGGCTCGGGGGCGGTGATCGAGGCGCACACCGACCGCGGCGCGGCCTTGCCGGGGGCCGACTACGTCATCGTCTCCGTCGCCCGCAAGCGCTACGAGTTGTGGGAGCAGGACTACCGCATCCCGATGGCCCATGGCGTGCGGCACATCCTGGGCGAGAACGGCGGGCCGGGGGCGCTGTTCCATGCCTTGCGCAGCCTGCACCTGGTGATCCCGGTCTGCGCGGATGTCGAGCGGCTGTGCCCGCGGGCGCGGCTCTTCAACTTCACCAATCCCGAGGCGCGGGTGCTGCATGCGATCTCGACCCTGACCCAGGTCGAGGCCTACGGCATCTGCCACGGCGTCTTCTCCGCCATCGGCCACGTGGCGAAGCTGCTGGGCAAGGACGACGGCGAGATCCAGGTCGTCTCGGCGGGCATGAACCACTTCTACCGCCTGCTCAGCGTCGTCGACCGCAAGACCGGCGCGGAGCTGCTGCCGGACGCGCTCGCCAAGGTCAAGGCCGACACCAGCGGCAAGAACCCGCTCTTCCACACCCTGGCGCGGCTCTACGACTGGATCAGCTATCCCTCCGACGACCACATCGGCGAATATCTCGCCTGGGGCGCGGAGTTCCACGACGGACGCTGGCACTATGGCATGGAAAGCAAGACCGTCGCCGACGTGCCGGCCCCGCCCAACCCGAAGTGGATCACCCGCGAGGAGATCCGCCAGGTCGCCACCGGCGAGATCCCGGTCGCGGAACGCCATCTCCAGGGCAGCGGCGAAAGCACCGTCGCCATGATCCGCGACCTCGAACTGGGCCGCGATGGCTGGTATCCCGCCGTCAATGTCCTCAACCGCGACGGCCACATCGCCAACCTGCCCCGCAACGGCGTCGTCGAGGTCCCCTGCGAAATTCGCGGCGGCAGGCTCCACCCGTGCCATGTCGGCGACCTCCCCGAGGAGACCGCCGCCTTCATCCGCCCCCAGTACGCCATCCACAACCTCCTCACCGAAGCCTACCGGACACGATCGAAGTCCTTGCTGCTCAAGGCTCTCCTTGCCGACCCCTGCATCCGCGGCATCCGCCAGGCCGAGGCGATCCTCGACGACATGCTCGTCCGCCAGCGCCACTACCTGCCGGAATTCGCCTGACCCCAGCCAAATGGCAATTGGCTGAAACAGCGAGCACGAGCACGAGCGAAGCCTCGCCCAGCGTAGGAGCCCGCTCCCCTTGGCCGCCATAGCCCGTAGGGCGACGGCTGGCCGCGGGCGAACCTCTGTCTCCCCCGCCGGGAACGCCAATCTCCGCATTGGCGTACTTGCGCTCCCGCAGGCAAACCTCTGTCTCCCGAAGAGCCAAGCCGAGGACAAGGAATAAGAACATTGATCTAGCGTTTTGGATTGGGGAATTTCAGTCCCGAAGGGACGGCATAGCGTAGCCCAGGGCGTGAGCCCTGGGGACGTGCATCACCCATAAACTTCTGCCAACCGCCAGGAACAGGGGCGGTGCCCCTGTACCCCCCTGGCTCCGGCTTCGTTTCGCCCCGGCTTCCGCCTTCGTCCGCCAGTTGGCGGACTGCGGCGGACAAGCCGCTCGGGGCTCTCTCTCAGCCTACGCCACCATCGCCTTGACCGGCGTCCCGCCGATCTCCGGCTACTCCCTCGGCCGGACTGGGGCAAGGACGACACGGAAGCCCAGGTTGTCGTCGCGGTAGCCCGGAGCATCCCAGCCACGGAGGGCCGACCGGCAGAACCGGGACGGGCTGCGCCAGCTGCCGCCACGGATGACCCGGTTGGAGCCCGTAGTGGGGCCGAACGGATCGCCCACTTCGCCCGCCGGGTAGTCGTCGTACCAATCATGGCACCACTCCCAGACG
>CAZBDL010000177.1:0-7076 GCA_964490525.1 uncultured Victivallales bacterium
CGGGGGAGATGGCAGACCACGCCTCGACGTTGAGGATGAGATCCCTGTTGGTGCAGGTGCCCAGGGTGCCATGGTCGGTGACGTCGGGTCGCCTCCTGCCGCAGGTCAGGGCAGGCGGATCTTTGCTGTGTAGTACTGGTTCGGATCGCCCCGCTCGCCGAGGGTCTCGAGCATCGCCGTCAGCGTCCGCGTGACTGGACCGCTGAAGACCTCCTTGCCGTTGTGCCGCACTGTGACCGGACGCGTCAGGTCCGCCAGTTTGTCGTTGAGGTAGAGGGTCAGTCCCGAGATGCCCTGGCTCGTGATCACGACCGTGTTGTCGGCCTGCATCTCCGCCTGCACCGAGCCGCCGCGCGACGGCGACGCCAGGGCCAGGTTGTAGAACTGCCGCTTCCAGGATGCCTGTGGATGCCAGACGACAATCCGCGGATAGGGATCGCGCCGCTGCTTCTCCAGGAACTTGTCGATGTCCTTGTAGACGCCGTCGGGATACATGTGCGAGACCCCGGGATATTCGCGATAGTTGCAGACGTAGCCGTCGCCGTCCTCCTCGCGGGCCTTGGCGATCATGTCCCGGCCTTGGCGGGAGCCGCTCAGGCGTCCGGCCGCGGTGTCCTGTTCGCCAATGAAGACGCCGACCGGCAGCAAACGGAGGTTGGCGACGGCATCCTGGCCGATGGTGCAGCCGCCGCCGAGGCCGGCGACGGCGGCATAGCGGTCGGCCTCGGTCGCGGCGAAGCGCCAGATGCCGAAGCCGCCCATCGACACGCCGACCAGGTAGATCCGGTTGGTGTCGACCTCGGGATGCTGGCGCAGGAACGCCTCCAGCACCGCATTCACCGCCTGCACGCCGGAATCGAGGATCCAGGCATTCACTGCCGTGTCGTCGACGCAGCGCACCAGCAGCTTCACCGGGGCGGCGCGCAGGCCCTTGGTCCGCGGCATGCCCCAGCCCCAGGCCATCTCGTTGTCGTGCGCGCCGTTGTGCTTCCCGGCATTGCCGCCGCCATGCAGGTAGACGAGCACCGGCTTGCCCTTGGCGGGCTTGCCGATCATCGCCACGCGAACCTCGCCGGCGTCGCAAGGAATGGTGACGACCGGGGCGGAGCCGACGCCGATCTGCTTGCCGACCTGCCGGGCCTGGTCGGACAGCGCCGGGCCGTCCAGGAGGCTGACCGACTTGGCCGTCCAGGGCGGGCCCGCCTTCTTCCTGGCCGTCAGGATCGCCTTGGACCAGGCCTGGACGGAGGCCGCCGTAGGCAGGGTGTCCTGTCCGTCAAGCTCGGTGACGACCTGGGCGCGTTCCGCCGTGTCGCCGGTGCAGTACCGTTCGACCAGCCGGAGGGTCGCCGGGGTCGGCACCTTCAGCTCGGCCCCCGAGAGGGCGAGGCCCGCGAGAAGTGCGCCGACGATCAGCGGCAAGCCCATTCCACGAACCGAATGCGTCATGGCCGTGCTCCCAGGTTGGCGGTCTTGGTGCAAATAGCGTCTCGTATCATGGCCTCAACATCGTGCCTGTGCCACCGTGTATTCGTAGAGCGTTGCAGATGGGGGGAATGGCGCGTTCAGTCGCCCTCCTGGCGGTCGAGGAGGCGCTGGAGGGCCATGGAAAAGACTTCGAGGGTCCATTCGATGTCGGCGGCGGCGCGGTGGGCGGGGCCCTCGCCGCCGGAGCCGAGGCCGAGGGCGTGGCGCAGGTTCTGGAGGCTGTAGCTGGGCAGGCCCGGGAAGGCGGCCTTGACGATGGGGATGGAGTCGAGGGTGCGGCCCTCGGGGCCCTGCCAGAGGGGGAGATGGTCGCGCTGGAGGCTTTCCTGCAGGAAGGCGAGGTCGAAGCGGCCGTTGTGCGCGACCAGGGTAGAGCCTTGCGCCAGGGCCAGGAAATCGCGGCCGACGGTGGCGAAGCCCGGGGCGCCGGCGACCATCGCGTCGGTGATGCCATGGATGCGGATGACGTCGGCGGGGATCGGGCGGCCGGGGTTGACCAGGGACTGCCAGCGGGTCTGGACGCCGTCCGGGGCGATGCGCACGGCGGCGATCTCGACGATGCGGTCGGCGACCGGCGACATGCCTGTGGTCTCGACGTCGAAGAGGGTGAACGGCCCCAGCTCGAACCAGCGCCGGGGCATGGTCAGGCGCCCTTGGCGGCGGCGGCGATCTCGGCGAAGATGTCGTCGAGGCTCCGGGTCAGGTCCCACTGCGGGTAGTCAGCCCGCAGGCGGCTCAGATTGGAGATGTAGCAGATGTGGTCGCCGATGCGGTTCTCCGGGACATACTCGTACTCGAGCTGGCGCCCCGCCACGCACCCCGCCAGGTCGATCGCCTCGAGCATCGAGATGGCGTTCGCCCGGCCTCCGCCCAGGTTGTAGACCGCCGCACAGCGGGGATTCTCGTAGAAGGCCTCGAAGGCGCGGCAGACGTCCAGCGCATGGATGTTGTCGCGCACCTGCTTGCCCTGGTAGCCGAAGACGCGGTAGGGGCGGCCCTGGACGGCGCACTTGATGAGATAGGCGAGGAAGCCATGCAGCTCGGCGGCGGAATGCGCCGGACCGGTCAGGCAGCCGCCCCGGAAGCAGACCGTCGGCATCGAGAAGTAGCGTCCGTATTCCTGGACCATGACGTCGGCCGCGACCTTGCTTGCCCCGAAGAGGGAATGCTTGCAGCGGTCGATGCGCATGGTCTCGTCGATGCCGTCGTGGTCGGCCGGGTCGGCATACTCCCAGCGCGTTTCGAGCTCCTTGAGGGGCAGCTCGTTGGGGGCGTCGCCGTAGACCTTGTTGGTGCTCATGAAGACGAAGGGGGCCTCGGGGCAGGAGCGCCGCGCGGCCTCGAGCAGGTTGAGGGTGCCGACGGCGTTGACGTCGAAGTCGTCGAACGGGATGCGTGCCGCCAGGTCGTGGCTGGGCTGGGCGGCGCAGTGGATGACGAAGTCCGGCTTGACCACCTCGAAGAACTTCAGCACCCCCGCCCGGTCGCGGATGTCCTGGTGGTGGTGATGGAAGTCCTGGGTCGTGGCCTGGATGCGGTGCAGGTTCCAGGCGGTGTCGCCGTCCGCCCCGAAGAACTCCCGGCGCTGGTTGTTGTCCATCCCGTAGACTTGCCAGCCGCGGGCATCGAAGTAGGTGACGCATTCCGAGCCGATTAGGCCGCTGCTGCCGGTCACGACGAGGCGCTTCTTCATGGGGGGCACCATTTCCTGGTGGTTCAGCGAGAGGGTATACTACTGTTGCCGTGCGGAAATGCAAAGCCCGGCCTGGCCTCAAGCCAGGGCGGCGAAGGCGAGCCGGGCCAGGCCATGGGCCAGGAAGGCGGCGAGAAGGAGCGCGGAGAGGGCCAGGCGCCGATCCCAGACGGCGAGGGCGTCGGCGAGGCGCCGACGGCGAGACGTCGGCAGGAGGCCGGCGACAGCGACGAGCAGCCAGGCGGCGGCGACCGGCACGCCCAAGGGATGATGGGCGAAGGCCTGTGCCAGATCGCCATGGAGCAGGGCGGCAATGGCGCGGGTCATGCCGCAGCCTGGACAGGGCAGGCCGGTCATGTCATGGAAGAGGCAGGGCAGGCCGGGGAGATGGAGAAGCTGGAGCAGGATAAGGGGCGCGGGCAGGACGGCCAGGAAGCGGCACAGGGCCGCGTCGCGCAGGATCGCCGAGCCGAAGGGGTGGCGCAGCCAGGATGCCAGGCCGCCAGCCGTGTTCCGACCTGGCCGCGTCGCCGAGGTCGTTGCCGCCGTCATGTCCGGCCTCGTGCCGCCCAGGCATGGATGGCGGCATCGCAGAGCAGGTAGACGACGGTCGCCAGCATGGCCAGGCAAAGTCCACCGACCAGGTAGTCGGGGCGCTCCGCCAGGAGCCGTTGCCGGACGAGGAGGAAGAGGGCGGAGCCGGCGGTGAGGAACATGAAGGCGGCGGGCAAGGCGGCGAAGATCCAGGGCCGCCGTAGCCTTGCGAGCCAGAGGCTGACGATGAGCAGGGCGACCGCCGCGAGCAGCTGGTTGGTGGCGCCGAAGGCCGGCCAGATGGCCTGCCAGGCAGGCATGAACACGCCGGCCTTGGTCGGGTGCGGAATGCGCATGAAGACGATGGCGGCGGGCAGGGCCAGGGTCGCCAGGGTGGTGATCACCCGCTTGCCACGGAAGCGCCACGGCACGAGCTCGTCGAGGATGAACCGGGCCAGCCGGGTGCAGGTGTCCAGCGTTGTCAGCAGAAACGTGCTGATGGCCAGCTTGCCGAAATTGACGCCGAGGGATTCGGGCAGGCCGAGCGCCTCGCCGAAGCGCCCGATGGCCGCGGCGAAGACGATGACCGGTTGTCCGGCCACCTCCCCCGGCCGCATGATCATGACGGCGCTGACGGCGATGACGGCGAGGGCGCCTTCGACGAGCATGGCGCCGAAGGTCACCAGCCGGGCGCCGTGCTCGTTGCCGAGCTGCTTGGCGGTGGTTCCCGAGGCGACCAGCGAATGGAAGCCGCTGACCGCCCCGCAGGCGACGGTCACGAAAAGCACCGGAAAGAGGAAGCCCTGGGTCTCGTGCGTCCAGCCGGTGAAGAACGGCCAGTGGACGGGCACGGCGCCGGTGCCTCCGGCGAGGAGGAGGCCGACGCCGCCCATCGCCAGGCAGGCATAGAGCAGGAACGAGGAGAGGTAGTCGCGCGGTTGCAGCAGCAGCCACACCGGCATGGTCGCGGCGCCCAGGCAATAGGCCAGGAGCAGGCCCAGCCAGGTCTCCTTGGCCCCACCCCCGCCGAAGGTCGGCATGAGCCCGGGCAGCAGCGGCAGCGCCATGCCCAGCCAGATGCCCAGGAAGACCAGCGGCACGAAGATCAGCGACATCGTCTTGTAGGGCCGTTTCAGCCGGGTCACGCAGATCCCGAAGGCCACCGCGATCAGGATGTAGAAGATCGAGGCCGTCGCCACCACCCCGCCCGAGCGCTCCCCGCCCGCCCGCTCCGCCCCTTCCGCCAGGGCCGAGACGTCCGGCGCGAAGGTCGAGGCGGTCAGGTCCAGGAACACCGTCAGCACATACACCAGGGTCATCCAGATGAACCCGAGCATGATGTAGTAGGAGACCGGACCCAGGAAGGCACGGCCGATCTCGGCCAGCGACATGCCACGGTGACGCACGCTGGCCATCAGCGAGGCGTAGTCATGGACCGAGCCCACGAAGACGGCGCCGACGAGGATCCAGAGCAGCGCCGGGCCCCAGCCGAACCACAGCGCCGCCAGCACCGGCCCGACGATCGGGCCCGCCCCCGCGATCGAGCTGAAGTGGTGACCGAAGAGCACCGGCGAGGGCGTCGGCACATAGTCCATGCCGTCCGACAGCTCATGGGCCGGGGTTGGCCGGTCCTTGTCCGCGCCGATCCACCGCTCCACCCAGCGGCCGTAGGTGAAGTATGCCAGCACAAACCACAGGCAGGCCGCCAGGAACATCAAGGCCAGCATGAGAGGTCCCTTCCGCGTGTGAAACATTGGGAAATTCGCTAAATCTACCTCCAATCGGCGAAAAGCCAACGGTTGCGGTTTCGGCTTCGCCCGCTACAGTGTGGGATTGGGGGGCGCGGGCGAACGTGGAGATGGGGCAGGCCATGGGAGCAAGGAAGACAGGCGGCCAGGCGAAGGCGCTGGCGGGACCGACGGTGCGCCGGCTCTCGGAGTATCTCCTGGTTCTCGAGCAGTTGCTCAAGCAGGGGCGCGAGGTGGTCTCGAGCCATGACCTGGCGGAGCTCTACGGCAATTCCGCCAGCCAGGTGCGCCAAGACCTCTTCCGGCTGCCGGAGACGGGTCGCGTCGGCAACGGCTACCGCACGGCGGGCCTGGCGGCGGCGATCCGGGCCGCCCTTGGTCTCGACCACATCACCCGCCTGGCCATCGTCGGCTGTGGCAAGCTCGGGGCTGCCCTTGCCGAGCATGTCGACTTCGCCGCCTACGGCATGGCCCTGAGCGGCCTGTTCGACCAGGATCCCGAGATTGTCGGGACGCACCTTGGCGGCGTCCGCGTCGAGGATGTTGCCGGGCTGACGGCGGCCGTGCGCGAACGGGAGATCGTCATCGCCGCCCTCTGCGTGCCGCCGGAGGCCGCCCAGGAGGTCGCCGACCGGCTGGCCGCCGCCGCCATCCGCGGCATCCTCAACTACACCCGGCAGCGCCTGCGCGTGCCCGCATCCGTGCAGGTGCAGGACCGCCAGGTGATCTGCTCCTTCCTGCAACTGGCCTACATGAGCAACGGCGCAACGACGGGAGTCGGCGATGATTGACAAGGAAGACCTCTACCCGATGCTGTTTGAGCCGATCTACCGGCCGGTGGTCTGGGGCGGCGACCTGCTTGCCAGCCACCTGGGGCGGAAACTGCCGAAGACGGACATTCCGGTCGGCGAATCCTGGGAGCTGGCCGACCGCGAGGATGCGGAGAGCGTCGTGGCCAACGGGGCGTTGCGCGGCACCACCCTGCGCGAGCTGCTCGCCCGGCATGGCCGCAGCATGGTCGGCGAGCGCTTCTGCGGCGGGCGTTTCCCCCTGCTGATCAAGTTCATCGACGCAGGCAAGCGGCTGTCGCTGCAGGTCCATCCGGACGCCGCCGCCGCCGCCCGGCTGGGCGGCGGGGCCGAGCCCAAGACCGAGATGTGGTACATTGCCGCCGTCCGTCCGGGCGCCCGGATCATGGCCGGCCTGCGTCCGGAGTGCACGCGGCGGAAGTTCATCGAGAGCCTGCACTCGACGGAGATCGAGGACTGCCTGCAGACCTTTCCCGCCCTCCCCGGTGACGCCTACTTCATCAATGCCGGCTGCATCCATGCGATTGGCGCGGGCAACCTGCTGCTCGAGATCCAGCAGAACAGCGACACGACCTACCGGGTGAGCGACTGGGGGCGGCTGGGGGCCGACGGCAAGCCGCGCCCGCTGCATGTCGACGAGGCCCTGGCCAGCATCAACTTCACCGACCGGACCAATCCGCGCATTGCCGGGGTGGTCGACACGGCCGGCCACAACCGCAAGTTCCCGATCGTCAACCGTTGCCCGTTTTTCAAGGTCGACGACCTGCGGGTGGTCGAGGAATGGCCGGACCACACGGACCGGGG
>CAZBDL010000178.1:0-7062 GCA_964490525.1 uncultured Victivallales bacterium
GACCCGCAGGCGAACCCGCCGGTGGTGGCGATGGGCGGCGACTTCACGGGCGCCGCCGATCCGGCCGCCCACCCTGCCTCGCCCTACGGAGACACCCCCTACGACGGCGATCCACGCATCGGCGTCCGCCTCGTCTGCCGTGCGCCCGGCCTGCCCCCGCCGGCCATGGACACCCCGGGAGCGGCGCCCCGCTGGTCCTTCCAGAAGGGGGATGTGGTCGGACCGCGGACGAAGGCTCTTCCGGTCACGGAACCTGTGCTGCCGATGGCGGAGATTCCGGGAGGAACCTATGTGCGGCATGACAAGAAGACCGTCAAGGTCGCCCCCTTCGCGATGGCCACGTTCGAGGTCTCCTACGACCGCTGGCGCTCCGTTCGCCAATGGGCCGAGGCCAACGGCTACGCCTTCTACAAAAACGGCGACCTGGGCAACATGTACTTCTTCGACTTCACCCACTCGCCGGACGAACCGGTCACCCACCTGACCTGGTTCGATATGATCACCTGGTGCAACGCCCTCTCCGAGATGGAGGGCCGCACCCCGTGCTTCTACGAGGACGAAGCCTGCACCAAGGTCGTCCGCCAGGCCTTTGCCTTCCGTCCAATCAAGCTTGACGGCCCGGACTACATCGCGAAGCCGTCGCATCCCCTGCTGAAGTACATCGAGGGCAGCTATGCCAAGCCGTTCCTTTTCACCCGGTGGGATACGGACGGATACCGCCTGCCCACGGCGGCCGAGATGGACTATGCCATCCGCGGCGGCACCACCTCGGCCTATTTCTGGGGCAACGCGGAGGAGGACGGCACCGCATACGTGTGGGACGCGAAAAATGCCGGCGGGCGGACGCATCCAACCGGACAGAAGAAGCCCAATCCGTTCGGGCTTTACGACATCCAGGGAAATGTGAAGGAGTGGCTGTTCAGCAGTGGAAAATGGCGGGATGATGCCCGTCCCTACGAACAGGACCTGGACAACCCGATCCATTCTCCGTTCTACGGCTATGGGCAGCCGCCGACGGTCTTTGCGCCGATCCTAAGCGCCGCCCTGGTCGGCCCCTCCTGGATGTACGGGGGAAAGAACATCAACCAGCAGCATGGCGTGTCGGTGGAATCCAGCGGCGACTCCGACCTCACTCACTACTACTCGGACATCGGGTTCCGGCCGGTGCGCTGCGCCGCCGGCACCCATCCCCGCGACGGTCTCCGGCCGCTGGTCAAGCCGGAGATCCGCCCGGCCCTGACCATCGACCCGAAGCAGTTCAATCCCCTGGCCCAGTGAGGAGCCTCCCCATGAAGCGAATGCTGGTCATCCTTTCGGCCGCCCTCCTCCTCCACGGCGCCATGGCGGCGGATCCCCTGCCCTTCCAGGGCGCACCGGTCAAGAGCGGAGCCGCCTATCGCGGCAACCTGCTCCGCAACGGGGTCTTCGAACGCACCGGCATCACCGCCGTCAAGGGACTCCGCTGGAAGACCGAGCTCGGCGGGAAGATCAACGCCTCCCCGGTGGTCTGGGGCGACACCCTCTTCATCGGCGGCCCGCAGGGCTTCCACGCCCTCGACGCCGCCACCGGCGCCGAGCGCTGGCGCTTCCCCACCAAGGTGCAGGTGGACAGCTCGGCGTGCGTCGCCGACGGCATCGTCTGCTTCACCACCACCGAGGGCCGCCTGCTCGCCCTCGACGCCACCACCGGCAAGCAGAAATGGCAGTACCGCGGCACAGCGACACCGACCTCCCGCTCCGCCCCGGCCATCGTCTACGGGGCGGTCCTCTGCCCACTCGGCAAGGAGACCGTCGCCGTCCGCCTCGACAACGGCAAGCGGCTGTGGAGCATCGACAAGTACGTGCCGGACGAGTACAGCGCGCTGGCCTGCGCCCCCGACGGCTTCTACTCGCTCGGGCACCTGACCTGGGGCCTGCTCATCCGCTACGACTACACGACCGCCCAGCCGGTCTGGCGCGGCAGCGGCAACTACAGTGCCGGCGTCTACCTCACCAAGCCCCTCGCCATCGACGCGGACGGCTTCGTCTACTTCAACACCACCCGCGGCGCCGGCAAGTTCAGTCCGGTCGCCCAGGGGCGCGTCCCCGCCGGGCACAACGAACGGATCTGGGGCATATTCCTGCTCGACAAGCAGATCGACGACAACGAGATGATCCCTCAGGCGGCACCGACAGTCTGGCAGGGCCGGCTCTATGCCGGGCGCTACGACGGCAAGCTGGTCGCCCTGGACACGAAGGACGGCAAGGAACTCTGGCGGAAGCAGTATCCGGCCCCGGTCCTCTCCGACCCCTCGGTCGCCGCCAAGTCGGGCCTGCTGGTCTTCGGCTGCCATGACGGGCTCCTCCGGGCGGTCGACGCGGCCACCGGCGAGGACCGCTGGTCCTTCCCGACCGGAGGGACCATCTTCGCCTCGCCCTGGATCGGCGACGGCGTCGTCTACGTCGCCAGCCACGATGGATATGTCTATGCCCTGGAATGATTTCCCTTCGCACGCGAACCCGCACCGGAGAATCCGAATGAAGCGCCTCCTCCTCCCCGCGACCGCCCTCCTCGCCACCGCGGCCCTGGCCGCGCCGACCGAGATCCGCATCACCGACACGGTGCGGCAACGGGACGTCATTCCGCTAGGCATCAACATCTCGCAGACCGGCGGCGGCTCGCCCTGGGGCGTGCGCACCGACAAGGCCTACTTCTGCGAGAACTTCGAGGGCACGGTCTACCGCCAGGCCCACCAAGGCGTCCTTCATCCAGAAGGATTCATGACCCAGTACTTCAGCAAGGACGGCTACGGGAAGTGGTGGCCGAAGCTGGGCATGGAGGCGGTGGTGATCGGGGCCAAGGTCCTGGTCCTCTCCGGCCCGGCCAAGGGCGAACAGCGTACCGTCACGGGCTTCGACTTCGTCGACCACGACCTCTATGGCAATGGCCAGGTCAAGGCCTATATGCGCCTGCTCTTCGACCGCCCGGTAGAGCTGCCCGCGGGCAAGCCCATCCCACGCATGGGCCTGCTACTCGAGCGCGACAACAGCGCCACCGAGGGCTGCACCGGCCAGGTCCCCGGCTACTGGATGAGCACCAACGTCCGTCCGGTCCAGGGCGACGTCTCGCCCGCGAGCATCGGCTGCAGCGCCCTGCTGCTCGACACGACCGCCGAGCAGACCAAGACCGACGGCAAGACGGGCGCGGTCACCGGCACCGGCACGTTCGACGCCTTCTACAAGGTGGGCATCGGCAGCAACCGCTACATCGACCAGAACGGCACCTGGATTGTCCGGCTCAAGGCCAAGGCCCTCGACCCGGGCGCCACACTGACCGTCAGCGTCGGCGACTTCAAGGGGGTCGCGCCGATCCCGGTGCCCGTCACGGACGCCTGGCAGGAGCACGAGGTCCGGCCGGTCGTCGCCGGGCGCGACGTCGGCGCCGGCACGCTTTCGACGATGCACATCCAGTTCACCGCCAAGGGCGGGCGGGTGTTGCTTGACGACCTCGTCTGCACCAAGGACGTCGCTTACGCCAACCCGACGATCTTCAACGACGAGTTCGTCGACGCCCTCAGGTTCCTGAAGCCGGGGATCATCCGCCAGCTGATGATGGGCGGGACGATGGAGGAGCGGCTCTCGCCACAGGTCGAGTCGGTCCGCTCGACCAACGATGTGACCAAGCCGGTCGGGCCGATCAGCCTGCGCAAGTCCTGCTCCTGGAGCCTGCCCGACGTCTACAACCTGGCCGAGCACCTCGGTGCCGAGGCTTGGGTGTCCATCCCGGGAACGCTCTACCCCGAGGATGTCGACCTCTTCATGGAATACATCGGCGGGCCCGCCGGGACGAAGGGCGGTGACCTGCGCATCCGCCATGGGCACCCAAAGCCCTACACCGAGACGCTGAAGAAGATCCATGTCGAACCCGGCAACGAGGCGTGGAACACGATGTTCGGCTTCATCGCCGGCGGCTACAACGGCCCGGACTACTGGGAAGGCATCTTCACCCGGATCAAGGCCTCGCCGCACTACCGCGAGACCATCGTCTGCCATGCGGCCGGGCAGAACTACTCGTCAGGGATGTCCGACGAGATCCTCGGCTGGACACCGAGCGCGGACCGCTACGCCATTGCGCCGTACCAGATCCACCAGCTCGAAAAAAGCGACCTGGAGACCTTCCGGACGCTGGAGGATTTCGCCCGCTACTGCACCCTCTACCCGATGATGAGCTGCGAGTTCCCGGGGATGAAGCGGCAGATGGCCGTCAGCAAGAAGCACGGCAAGGAGTTCTCGGTGTACGAGGTGAACTGGCACATGACCGGCGGCGATGTCGAGCCCAACAACGCCACGCCGAAGCATCCGGAGGTGCGCGGGATGGTCAACGCATTCATCCCCACCGTCCCCGGCGCCACCGCCCACTTCAACCACATGCTCCGCCTGCTGCGCGACTTCGGCATCAAGAGCCAGTGCCACTTCACCTTCAGCGGCGACTACTTCAACGTCAAGCTCTGGGGTGCCGTCCTCAACATGGCCAAGGGCCAGGAACGCCACCGGCCGGCCGGCCTGGCCCTGGCGATGGTCAACGCGTGCATGCGGGGTGACCTCGTCGAGACCGTCCATGCCACCGACGAGCCGACCGTCACCGCCACCGGCGCCTGGCCGGGGGCCAAGAAGGTCAAGATCCCGGGACAGCCCCGCCCGGTCGCGGAAAAGACCGAGGCCACCCGCCCGTGCCTGTACTCCTACGCCTTCAAGGACGGCACGGCCCGCTCCCTGGTGCTGATCAACCTCGACCTGACGCAGGCCCACGAGGTGCAGCTCGCCTTCCCCGGCGGCGCCCAAAACGCCCGTTCCAGCCTGCTCGCCCCGCGCCACTGGTCCGACACCAATGAATACGACCAGGGCGACGGCAGCATCCAGGTTGCCATCCAAGACGTCGACTTGAAGGACTTCCGCAGCGGCGCCGTCCTCTCCCTACCCCCCGCCTCGCTCCAGACCATTGCCTGGGAGGAAATCACCCCATGACATCCCTTCTCCTGCCCACAATGGCCAGCCGCCTTGCCGTCCTCGCCTTCCTCCTGGGCCTAACCGCGCTGGCGGCGGATCCCGACCTGCGCCCCGTGAAGGTCTTCCTCTGCGCCGGCCAGTCGAACATGGCCGGAGCCGGCAGCCGCGCCGGCCTGTCGGCGGACGACGCCGCGCTCTTCCCTGACCAGGAGGTGCGCTTCTGGTTCGCCGACCCAGCCCAGGAGAAGGCCTCGCCGGGCTGGTCTCAGCTCGGCGACCCCGTCGGCAAGTTCGGCCCCGAGCAGATGGTCGGCCTCGAGATGAAGCGGGCCTTCCCGGGGCACCGCATCGCCGTCGTCAAGATCAGCCGCGGCGCCACCCCGATCCGCTACTGGCTGCCCCCGGGAAAGCCCGGCCAGACGGGGGATCCCGGCCATCTCACCCTGGCCCGGACCATCCGTGAGGTGACCGAACGGTTTGATGCCGAAAAGGCCTCCGGGGAGATCCCGGGCTGGGCCTGGGCCGGCTTCTTCTGGATGCAGGGTGAAGGCGACGCCAACGGCACCATGGCCCCGGCGGGAACTTACCTGCCGAAGCTAAGGGAACTCGCCGCCTGGATCCGCGGGCAGACCGCAACCCCCGACCTGCCCATCGTCATCGGCCGGATCTCCGCCCAGCTCTCCCCGGCCGTCGTGCGCGACTCCGGCATGCTGCGGACTTCGCGCTCGAAGTCCGCCGACGGCAAGGGCATCGCCGACAATGCCGACCACCTTGACGACGGCCTGCGGCGCGGCCCCATCTGGTTCGAGAAGAAGCTCCTGGACGTCCGTGCCGACCAGGAGGCCTTCTGCGCCGCCGACCCGCGGGCCGCCTGGATCGACCTTGACGACCTTGTCCTCAAGGACAGCTACCACTACGATGCCGCCGGGTATGCCGAGATGGGCCGCCGCTTTGCCAAGGCCTACGGTTCCCTGACCAACGCCTTGACGGAGGTCCCGAAACCATGAGGATGCTACCGGCACCATCCCTTGCCGCCCTGGCTCCAATGATGCTGCTCATCGCCTGCCGGGGAACCCTGCCGAACGCATCGGATCCGCTTTGGCCAATACGCCAAGGCGATGCCGCCGCCATCGCAGACTGGCTGGAACAGCATCCCCCTTCCGGCCTGCGGACGGAGGCGATGCACATTGCCGCCGCGCGCGGCAACCTGACCACCCTGGAGGCGCTGCTGGCGGCCGGCCTCGGTCCGGACGCAACCAGTCCCGCCGGCGACACCGCGCTGACCCGCGCCTGCATGGCCGGACAAGGCGCCGCGGCGGCCCGGCTGCTGGTGGCAGGCGCGGATCCCAACCATGAACGTTCACCCGGCGTCTCGCCCCTGCTGATCGCCGCCGTCAACGGCCACGCCAATCTCGTCGACCTGCTCCTGGCCAACGGCGCGGACATCCGGCGCCTGGACATCAACTATGTCTGCCGCTGGGGCAGTGCCGCGACAACATTGGCCCTGCTGACCAAAGGGGCGGATCCGACGGTGCGGCTTCTGCCCTGTCCCCCGGCGCTGGCGACCGCCTGCCGCACGAATGCCCAGCCCCTGCTACTGGCCCTGCTGCGTGGCGGGGGCGATCCCGCCCAGCGCGACACCGACGGCCAATCCCTGCTCTCCATCGCCTGCGCCGACGGCAACCTGCCCCTCGCCCGCATCCTCCTCGAGCACGGAGCCCTTCCCAACACCAAGGACGCCGACAGCTCCTTTCCCCTGATCAAGGCCGCCCAGACCGGCAACCTGGAGCTCGTCACGCTGCTGCTGGACCGGGGGGCGGACGTCAACCAGGTGGACGCCAACCAGGCCACCGCCGCCTTCGGCGCCACCCTCCGCGACGACGCGGCCATGCTGCGGCTCCTGCTCGAGCGCGGCGCCAACCTCGGCATCGCCTCCGCCTGGGGCACCCCCGGCGACTACGCCGCCCGGGAAGGCAAGCGCAACATCGCCGAACTGCTCCGGGAACGGCTGGCGCCAAGATAAGCTCCTGGAAGGGCCGAGGCCCCAGTGCCCCTGTTGGCAGCGACGGATCCAGC
>CAZBDL010000179.1:0-7026 GCA_964490525.1 uncultured Victivallales bacterium
CCATGCAGCAGGTATTCCGCCGTCGCCCCCATTCTCTCCTCGGGGCCAAGGAGTTCCGCCATGGCCTGGACAACGTTCTCCGCCCCATGGCTGTGCCTGGCCGCCGATTCCTTGACGTCCCAGTGCCCCTGGCGATGGATGGCCAGCACCGCCCGTCCGAGGTCGCCGAGGAAGGTTGTCCAGATCATGCTGTAGCCGATGGACTTCCGATGCCATCCCTCGGCATGGATGGTGCCCGGAGGGATCATTATGAGGTCGCCTTGACGCATGGGCAGGTATCCGTCCGTCGTCCATAGGCGGCACCGGCCTTCCAGCAGCACGCACATCTCGACGCAGGCATTCTGATGGAGTCCGTTGCCATGCAGGCCGACCAGGGAGGAGGCCGCCCGCACAAGGGAATGGTTCCGCCCCAGGACCGGGACGTCCCCGGGATGCCGGGCGGCGACTGCTTCCAGGGCCTTGCCCATGGCGGTTGCCAATGGCGACGGGCATCGGGCCGGTGCCATGCGCTGTGTTGTAATGTCCATGCGATTCATAGCATAATCCATGCTGGCCATGCTTGCAAGGGGATATTTATGTGTCAATTTGTCTATGTGAACGGAATGCCACACCTCAACTGGAGGACCCTGCACATGTACGAGATGGGCCAGGCTGAGATCGATGCGGTCGCCGAGGTGATCCGGGCGGGACAGCTGTTCCGCTATCGCGGCGGGGAGGGGGGGATGGTGGCGCAGTGCGAGGAGATCCTCCGGCAACGCCAAGGATGCCGCGAGGCGCTGGTCGTCAGCTCCGGCACGGGGGCGCTGATCTGCGGCTTGGTCGGGCTCGGCATCGGCCCGGGCGACGAGGTCATCGTCCCCGCCTACACCTGGCTGGCCAGCGCTGGTGCAGTCCTGGCCGTCGGCGCCATCCCGGTGCTGGCGGAGATCGACGAATCACTGATGCTCGACCCCGCCGACTTCGAGCGGCGCATCGGGCCGCGCACCAAGGCGGTCATCCCCGTCCACATGGCCGGGCATCCCAGCGCCATGGACCGCATCATGGCGGTGGCCAAGGCGCATGGGCTGAGCGTCCTTGAGGATGCCTGCCAGGCCGTCGGTGGCACTTTCCGGGGCCGCGCCCTGGGCGCGATCGGCGACGCTGGAGCCTTCAGCTTCAACCAGTTCAAGATCATCTCCTGCGGTGAGGGGGGGGCGCTGATGGCCGGCTCCCGGCAGGTCTTCGAGCGGGCCCTGTACCATCATGACATGGGATGCACCTTTCGCGGGCATGCCGGCCAGATGACCGAGCCGCCGTTCCTGGGCAACACCTACCGCATGAACGAGATACTGGGGGCGGTCCTGCTCGTCCAGTTGGGCCGTCTCGACGGCATCCTCGCCCGCCTGCGGGAGCGCCGGGATTGGCTCCTGGAGGCCGTCGGCGAAGGCGTCGCCGACCGGTTCCGGCCCATTCCGTCGGCGGATTCCGCCGGGGACTGCGGATGCCGCGTCGATTTCACCTTTGCCGATGCGCAGGTGCGCCGGGACGTCGAGCGGCGGGTGCAGGCGATGCGTCCGGGCTGCCGCATCGACAGCCCCATCGACCACGGTCTGCATGTCTACACCAACTGGACGGTGCTGCTGGAGAAGCGCGGCGGCCTGCATCCGGAGATGAATCCGTTTCGGCGACCGGAGAACAAATCCTGCCGCCTGGACATCACGCCCGACGCTTGTCCCCGCACCCTGGGTATCCTCGCACGCACCAGCTCGATTGCGGTCGACCTGAACATGACCCGCGAGGACTGCGTGGCCATCGCGGGTGCGCTCTGCCAGGCGGCCCGGGAGGTGTCCTGACCATGGCGGCCGGGCAGGATCATCTCCTCCTCGGGGTGGCGACGGCGGACATCACCCCGCCGCTGGGGGTGACGTTGATGGGCTACGCCCCGCGGCTGGCGGAAAGCATTGGCCATCCCTTGCGGGCCGAAGCCCTGGCCTGCGCCGGCCCGGGTGGCGGCTGGATCCTCGTCGTGGCGGAGGTCTGCGCCTTCTCGTCGCCACTGGCCACGCGGGTGCGGGCGGACATCGCCGCGCGTACCGGTCTGCCGCTCGAGGCGATCATGTTGGCCGCGACCCATACGCATTCCGGCCCGCAGGTCTCCGACGCCCTGTGGTGCGAACGATCCCCGCTGGAGTCGGCCTATTTCCGGGCCCTGCACGGCACCCTGGTGGCTGTGGCCGAGGAAGCGTGGCGCACACGCCATCTGGGCAGCCTGGTCCATGCCCAGGCCGTGGCCCGGGACTTGGCCAGCAACCGCCGGGTCCAGGCGGCGGACGGGGCTTGGCACAATGCGTGGAGCGATCCGGACGGACGGCATCCCGGCTATTGCGACCCGGTCGTGGACCTGGTGGGGATACGACGGGAGACTGGCGCGCTCGACGCCCTGCTGGTGAACTTCGGCTGCCATCCGGTCTGCCTCGGACAGGAGAGCACGGCGATCTCCGGGGACTATGTCAGCTACCTGAAGGATGCCCTGGAGGCGCGGTGGGACGTCGGCACGGCGATGTTCACCGTGTCCGGCCATGCCAACATCGACCCGCGCCACGCCGGCCAGTGCGATCCGCAGATCGCCCGCCGGATGGGCGAGGCGCTGGCGGCCGTCGTCGGGGAGGCCCTGCCCGCCCTCGCGCCGGTGCCAGGCACCCGGGTCGCCGCCGCCAGTGAGCCGTGGCGGAGCAAGGTCGACTGGTCCCTGTCCGGCCGGCTGGCCGAGTATTTTCCCTTTGGCGAGACGGCGGAGACGTCCGTCTCGGCCCTGGCGGCGGGAGACCTGGTCCTTCTGGGGCTTCCCGGCGAGGCGGTCAGCGAGTTCCGGGAAAGGTTCCGCCAGGACAGCCCCTTCCTGAAGACGGTGCTGGTCTCCTTGGCCAACGACTTTGTCGGCTATCTGGTGACCGACGAGATCCTCGCGCAAGGCGCCTACGAGGCCGACATGTGCCCGTCGCGTCCCATGGAGGCAGCCTTGACGATACACGTGCAGGCTGTCCTGCGCCAAGCTCGCCAACTGGCCGATTGCCCTCCCGCCGGGGGGCATGTATGTTGTCCCCCATGCAGCACGACTTCCTCCAACTGAGCGGACGACGCATCGTCGTCTACGGGATCGCCAACCGGCGGAGCGTAGCGGCGCACATTGCGCTGGTGCTGCGCGAGGCGGGGGCGGAGGTCATCGCCTCGGTCCAGGGGCCCGAGCAGCAGGCGGCGGCGGCCAAGCTCCTGCCCGGCGCGCCCGTCCATCTCTGCGATGTTCGCGACGAGACCGCCCTGGCCGCCCAGGCCGGGGCCATCGGGCGTGCCCACGGCCCCCTCCATGGCCTGGTCCATTCGCTCGCCTTTGCGAATTTCGCCGACGGGCCGAAGCCCTTCCATGAGACCTCCCGGGCCGACTTCCTCGACGCGGTCGCCGTCTCCTGCCATTCCCTCATCGCCATGGCCCGGCACTTCAAGCCATGGCTCGATCCCGACGCCGCGATCGTCGCCATGTCCATCTCCACCACCCGCATGGCCGCGGAAAGCTACGGTTACATGGCCCCGGTCAAGGCGGCCCTCGACAGTAGTGTCGTGTTTCTCGCCAAGAGCCTTGCTGCCGACACCCGCATCCGCGTCAACGCCGTCGGTGCCTCGCTGCTCAAGACCTCCGCTTCGGCCGGCATCCCCGGCTATGTCGAGCCCTACCTCTACGCCGAGAAGGCGACCCTGCGCCATTGCGCCCTGGCCACCGAGGAGGTGGCCAATGTCGCCACCTTCCTGCTCAGCCCCCGCTCCTCCGGGATCAATGCCCAGACCGTGGTCGTCGACGCCGGCATGGGCGTCAACTTCTTCGACCGCGACCTCGTCCGCGCCGCCGTCCGCCCCGCCTAGCCGGTTGAGCGAGAGGGGACGGGGTACGCTTGCATTTTCGGCGGAATCGACCTTTATTGCACACTGATTCCGCCTCTTCGCGGGGAGTTTAACCTTTGGCGTGGGAGAGTGTGCAATGAGGGAGTCGGCCTGGCGTTTGCGGTTCCTGTCCTTGATCCCGGCGGTGGCCTTGTCGCTGGCTTCCCCCACGTCGTTCGCCCAAAAGGCTGTCGGCCTCTCCCCCGCGGGTGAGCGCATCCTGGCGGCCAAATATGCGGAATATCCGCAGTTCGACGAGGAGAAGGCCCGCCGCGAGGCCGCCGAACTGCATCCGGTCGTCCCCATTGGCGAGCCCGTGACCATCCTGGTGCGCGGCCGCGAAGTCAAGGGGGCCTTCCGGGGCATGGACGCCAAGTACCTGAAGATCGGGGACCGGAATGTGGCCCTGATCGACTTGGCGCCGGAGGTCATTGCCCGCTTCTCCGAGGAGGAGAACCGTAAGCTGCAGGAGCGCCATGTCGCCCGCGAGCTGGCGGCCTACGAACTGGCGCGTGACGATGCCCTGGCGGACGTCCGCAACGAGATCACCCTGGCCTATCCGCCCGTTCCCGAGCAGGTCCTGAAGGTTCTCTTCGAGAAGATTCCGGCCGATCGGCGCGCCGCCGACGTCGAGGCGTTCAAGGCCCTCTACGATGCACGCCTGCCGCTGGTCGGCAACGACCGCGATTTCCTGCGCGAGACGGCCGAGGCCTTTGTCGCCGCCCATCCCGAGCTGATCCGCGCCGGCAACAACTTCTGGCTCAAGGACGAATTGGCGGCGATGGAAAAGCGGCGCGACGAGATCGCGGCCGCCCGTGCCATCCGCCGCCGCACCCGCATCCTGCAGCCGACGACGGCGACCCCGACCATCACCCCTGACGGCGGCGAGTACCAGTCCTGGATTGAGGTCGTTCTGGCCTCCTCCACGCCCGGGGCAATCATCCACTACTCCCTCGATGGCGAGGAGCCGAACGAGGATTCGCCCCGCTACACCAAGCCCTTCAAGCTCTCGACCATGGCGACCATCAAGGCGGTCGCCTTCCATCCAGAATTCAATGACAGCGAGGTGATCACGGCCGCCCCCTGGGAGGGGGGGCTCTACGCCTCCTACTTCCCGCGCATGACCTTCAAGGGCGAGACCCTGACCCGGATCGACCGGGTCATCGACTTCAACTGGACGAGCAATCCGCCGGTGCCGGAGATTCCGGCGGACCTGATCTCGATGATCTGGACGGGGCAGCTCAAGCCGAAGGTCAGCGGCGAGTACACGTTCTATCTGACGGGCGACGACGGCTTCCGGCTCTGGCTCAACGACCGCGTGGTGGTCGATGGTTGGAAGGAGCAGTCGGCGACCGAGTACGAGGGTAAGGTCATGCTCGAGGCCGGGCGCAACTATGACATCAAGATCACCTTGGCCGAGGTCATGGGCGTGGTCAGCCTGAAATGGGAATGGGAGGGGCCGGAGACGCCGCGCCAGGTGGTGCCCCAGGAATGCCTCACGCCGGGCGGGCGCCACACCAAGGTGCTGCAGCGCTGGAACCATCGCGAGCCAGGCAAGACCGCCTACGCATACCGGGACAAGATGACCAATCCGGGCGCCTGGCGCGGCAACTACCGCCTCCCGGTTCGCGGTGGCGAGAGTCGCTGGCAGCAGTTGAGCATCGGCGACTGAGGCCAATTAAAAGTCAAATGCAGGTCTTGCCACGAAGGACACGAAGAGCGCAAAGGGGTGTAGCACGAAGCGCTTGATCCCTGTTTCGAATTCCATTCTTCGTGCCCCTTCGTGCTCTTCGTGGTGAAGATAGATCGATTTGAGATATGATTGGAATGAGGCCCCGTCCCGGGAACCCCAGTGCCCGGGAACCCCAGTGCCCGGGAACGCCAATCTCCGCATTGGCGCACCGTTGGCTTCGGTCTATTCATTCAGGGCGAGCGCAAAGGCGATGGCGGCGCGGGGACGCCGACCTCATCGTGAACGGCAACACTCCCGTATGGCGCTTTCGCCGAAAGCGCCGCGGGGTGGCGGCAGGATGGGCGTCGGGCGCCGTCGCTGGCCGTGCCGGTTTCGGCGAAACCGGCATACCTCTGCCAAACTCCAGGCCCAGGCGTGAGCCCTGGGAAATGCCCCACCCCAATGACCGGAGCCCTGAAGGGGCGGTGGGTTGTGAGCCCCGAAGGGGCGGCAGATCTTGGCCATTGATGAATAATGCCGATCAGCGCGGTTGGCCCGCGGGCAAGGTGCGCCGCCAGAGGACCAGGGCGATGATGGTCCATAGGCGCATGGCATGGTCGGCCTGGCCGGCCTGGTGCTCCCGCCAGAGCCGCCCTACGGCCTCGGGCCGCAGATAGGGCCGCCAATCGTCGGGGCGGTCCTGGATGGCCGCCTCGGCCCACGGCCGGAGCGGGCCGCGCAGCCAGTCGCCAAGGGGCAGCGAGAAGCCCTTCTTCGGCAGCCCGGCGATGTCCGGCGGCAGTTGCCGGGCGGCCAGGGCGCGCAACGGGGCCTTGGTGATGCCGCCCGCCAGTTTGGCCCGCCAGGAGAGCCGGTTGGCGTATTCCGCCAGCCGATGGTCGAGGAACGGTGAACGGCATTCCAGGGAAACGGCCATGGAGGTGGTGTCGACCTTGGCCATCAGGTCGTCGCAAAGGTAGAGGCGCTGGTCCACCTCGAGCCAGCGGTCGACGACATGGTATCCCGCCGCCTCCCGCCAACAGGCCGTGAAGCGGTCGGCCTCCTCGCCATCGGTGGCCGCCAGCAACCGGCTGAATTCCGGTTGGAACGCTGTCTGGCGACGGGCCTGGTGGAACAGGTGCGCGTGATTCTCGCCCTTGGCGGGGAGGGGAAAGGCCGCCGTCAGCGCCTCCGCCAGGCGATGTCCGCGTGGGCCGATGCCCGGCAGGAGATCCGTCGCCGCCGCCAGCGCCTGGCGCACGGGCCGGGGCAGCAGGCCGAGCAGCCGGTAGCGGCGGTGGTTGCGGTAGCTGCCGTAGCCGGCAAACAGCTCGTCGCCCCCGTCCCCAGAAAGGGCGACAGTGACGTGGCGTCGGCTCTCCCGGCTGACCAGATAGGTTGGGATCGCCGAATGGTCGGCGAAGGGCTGTCCATAGTGGCGG
>CAZBDL010000180.1:0-7018 GCA_964490525.1 uncultured Victivallales bacterium
TTCGAGTTCAAGGACTGCAGCCCGTGGATGGCCCGCTACTGCACCAAGATCCTGCCGACGCTCGAATCCGCCTGCGAGTACATTGTCAACCATTTCGGCCCCGACGAGGGCTGACCCCAATGGCACTCAAGATAAAAATCACCCTGATGCCGAGCTGGGGCTCGGCGCTCCCAGGAGCTTATCTTAGTGCCATTGAGGACTGACCAGAAAGGAAACCGTCGTCATGGAACCGATCCGCGTCCGCTTCCGCATGCAGCCTGGCTGCGAGGACCTCGCCCCGGCAAAGGCGCATGCCGACGATGCCGCCTTCGATCTGCGCGCCCGCCAGGACGCCGAACTGCCGCCGGGCGAGCCACACCTCGTGCCGACCGGGCTCTTTCTGGAACTGCCCTCCGGAACGGAGGCCCAGGTGCGCCCGCGCAGCGGTCTCGCCCTGAAGCACGCGCTGACCGTGCTCAACGCGCCAGGGACGATCGACGCCGGCTACCGCGGCGAGGTGGCGGTGATCCTGCTCAATGCCGGACGCCAGCTCTATGCCGTGCGTCGCGGCGACCGTATCGCCCAGATGGTGATCACCCGTCTGCCCGAAGTCGAACTGATGCCGGCCGCCTCCCTGACCCCGAGCACCCGCGGCACCGGCGGCTTCGGCAGCACCGGCAAGGCCTGATCGTTGGCCACGCCCCTACCGTGCCCCCGCCAAACTCCAACCCGCAAGGAGACCTGAGCCATGATGATCCGCCTTGGCCGCCGGGCCTATCGTCCCAGCCGCATCTTCTGTCTCGCCGCCAACTACCGCGATCACGCCAAGGAGATGGGCAAGCCGCCGCCATCGGCACCGGTGGTCTTCATGAAGCCATCGACCAGCCTGGTGCCGCCGGGATCCGAGATTCCGTTACCCCGCCATGGCCAGGTCCTCGACTACGAGGGCGAACTGGTCCTGCTCATCGGCGCGGAAGGCCAGGATGTGCCCGCCGCGCGGGCCATGGAAATGGTGGTCGGGGTCGGGCTCGGCCTGGACCTGACCATGCGCGACCTGCAGCGCGGCCTAATCGCCGAGGGCCGTCCCTGGGAGGCCTGCAAGAGCTTCGACCGCAGCGCCCCGCTCGGCCCGATGGTCCAACTGGAGAAGACCGGCGGCATCGCGTCCCTGGAGTTCTCCCTCGCCGTCAACGGCGCCGTCCGCCAACGCGGCCGGGTTGCCGACATGGTCTTTCCCCCGGGCGATCTGGTCGCCGCCGTCTCCCGCATCTGGCGCCTGCTGCCCGGCGACCTGGTCTACACCGGCACGCCAGCCGGCATCGGCCCGCTCCAGGCCGGCGATCGAGTCGAACTCAAAGCCCCATGGTGTCCAGGATCATCCTGGCGCATCGTCCCGGCAGAACATGAAACAACTCTCGCCGCCTCAGGAGGCAATTGACCCCCACCATGTCCATCGACCGACTGCGCATTCACTGGTTTTCCGGGACAGGCAACACCCTGTGGGCAGTGCACCGCCTGGAGGTGCATTTGGCACCCCACGGGATCGCGGTGGAGCGCGAGCCCTTGCCGGGACCGCCCCCGAAGGCCTTGCCCGAGACGACGGCATTGGGCGTCGCCTTTCCGGTCTACGCGCAAGGCCCGCCGCCGTTCATCCTGCGCTGGCTCCGCGACCTGCCTGCGACGTCACACCCCATCCCGGCCATCGTCCTCTCAACCATGGCTGGCATGTCTGGCCTGGTCAAGCGACCGGTCGCCGCAATACTCCGCGCCAAGGGCTACCGCCCCTGGGCTGTCTGTGAACTGCGCATGCCACCGAACTACATCCACCAGCTCGGCGACCCCAGGCGCGAGGCGGCCATTCGCACGGCAGCCGACACCACCGTGGCGAACTTCGCGGATGCACTGGCCAAGGGCACCGCCACCTGGCCATGGCGTCCGCCGATGCCGGGAGGGCTAGCCTGCGCCCAGGCCGTGTTCCGTCCGCTCGCCCGTTGGCTGGGCCACAGCTTCCGCGCCGACCCCGCACGCTGCACCCGCTGCGGGCTCTGCGCCCGGCTCTGTCCGGTCGGCAACATCCAGCTTGTCCCGCCTGGCCCACCGACCTTCGCAAACCAATGCGAACAATGCCTGCGCTGCCTAGTCCATTGCCCGGACAGCGCCATTGTCCCTCGCCGCCTGCCCTTCCTGTTCCGCCCCGCCTATCGTTGCCCGGAGGCCGAAATCACGGCCGAGCCCCTTCCCCGACCCCAAGAATCGGCCGCAATGCCGAAATAAGGAAAATCCAGTAAATCCACCAACCCGCCTTGCATTCTGCCGAAGCTCATGCTATACATCATGCGATTGCATTCATTCACGACATTGGGGCTAATAATCCAAGGGAGAAGCATCATGAAGCGGTTCCTTGTTGCCATGGGTTTCTGCATTGTTGGACTCATGTCGTGCCCAGCGTGGGCCGGGAATCCCCTCCTGGCGCGGGCCGAGGCGATGGTGGCGAAGGCCCAAATCCTCAGCAGCAGCGAATTGGCCGACGCCAAGGGTGTGATCACCCGCGAACTGCTGCTCGACTGTCCTGGCAAGAAATACCCGAAGATCATCTCCCAGCAGATTCTCGCCCCGGTTGCCCCGGGCATGGCCTCCGACGAGGCGCAGGTCGCCGCTTCCGTCGAGTATGTCGCCGATCACCTCATGGTCCAGCCCAACGAAGGCGTCTCCGACGACGAGCTGCGCGCCGCCTGCGCCGCCCTTGGCTTCGAGGCCCACCGCCGGGTCAGCGCCGAAGGGCCCTTCATCGTCTCCTTCCCCTCGATCGGCGCCGCCTCCGTCGCCGACGCCATCGTCGCCCTCCGCGCGACCGGCCTCGTCAAGGCAGCCGAGCCAGACTACCTCGTCTACTCCATGGCCACCACGCCCAACGACCCCCTGTATTTCCGGCAATGGAACATGGACATCATCGCCGCGCCCACCGCCTGGGACAAGAAGGTCGACGGCAGCTCCGTCGGCGTCGCGGTGATCGACACCGGCATCGACTACCTCCACCCCGATCTCATCGGCAACATCTGGATGAACCCGGGGGAGAGCTATGACACCAACGGCAATCCCAAGGTGAACAATGCCGACACCGACGGCAACGGCTTCGTCGACGACCATTATGGCTGGGACTTTGCCACCGCCATTGTCCGTGACCGCGATCCGATGGACAACCTGGAGAACCCCGACGCGGGGGCCCTGGTCGGCCATGGCACCCACTGCGCCGGGGTGATCGGGGCCGTCACCGACAACAGCGTCGGCGTCGCCGGCATCAACTGGCGGGCCAAGGTCGCCGCCATCCGCTTCCTCGACGGAGACGGGGCCGGCTACCTCAGCGACTCCATCGCCGCCATCGACTACGTCACCAACATGCCGTCGCTCAAGCTCAGCAGCAACTCCTGGGGCGGTTGGCTGGCCCCGAACATGCCCTACATCCCTCCCGCTCCGGGCGAGGACCCCAACGAGCAGGGCCTGCCCCTCATCACCCTGCTCAGCGAGGCGATCCAGCGCGCCAACCTCAAGGGCAAGCTCTTCGTCTGCGCCGCCGGCAACGACACATGGAACGTCGACGGATACTGGACGGACATCCATGGCCACAATTTCTATTGCTACCCCCCCTATCTCAACCAGGAGAACATGATCACCGTCGCGGCGACCGGGCCGACCGACGAACTCTCCTCCTACTCGAACTTCAGCGAGACGCGCGTCCACATTGCCGCCCCGGGCGGCGAGATCGATGCCCAGGCCAACCAGGTCTTCAGCACCGTCCCGCGCGAGATCGGCGACTACGGCTACATGGCCGGCACATCCATGGCCTGTCCGCACGTCTCCGGGGCCGCCACCATGCTCCATTCCCTGTATCCCAATGCCCCGAATCCCCAGCAGCAGGCCCTCGTCGGCTGGTACCATCTCCAGGTCCGCGCCCGCATCCTCGGCACCTCCGACCAACTGCCCTCGCTCTTTGGCTATTGCGATTCCTATGCCCGCCTCAACGTCAATCGCATCCTGCCCTCCACCATCAGCAACTACCTTCGCCTCCTTTACCCCATCGGCACCGAACGCTTCGTCCCCGGCAACAGCGTCACCATCCGCTGGGTCAGCAACCTCGGCAGCAACGTCAAGATCGACCTCTACAAAGGCGATGTCTTCCATTCCACCATCGCCGAGAGCGCCCCCACCGACGCGACCGGACAGCGAGATGACGACCACGGCTCCTACACATGGAACATTCCCCTTGACCACGACACCGGCGGCGACTTCACCATCCGCCTGACGTCGCTGAGCGGTGGCCTGCGGGACGAGAGCTTCACCAAGTTCTCGATCACCGGCATCGACGACCAGTGCTACCTGACGATCATGGCCTATCCGAAGGCGGGCGGCACAACCGACCCAGTGCCCGGCACCTACGGCCCCTATGCTCCGGGCACGGCTGTGGACATCGAGGCCCTGCCCGTCGCGCCCTATGTCTTCGACCGCTGGTTCTCAACCCCGAACGGAACCTTGGGCAGCGCCACCAATGCGGCCACCACCGTGACGGTAAACGGCAACACCACAGTCATCGCCTACTTCGTACTCGACGCCGGCGACGCCCTCAAGCTTCAAGTCATGCGCTATCCGCCTGCCTACGGCACCACCGACCCGACCGGCACGACCTACGTTGCCGCCGGGGTGCCCGTCGACATCGAGGCAACTCCTCTGGTCAAGCCACCGCACCTCTATGAGTTCCTGCGCTGGGACATCCTCAACGCCAACACGGCTTGGGATCCGAACTGCGAGATCGCCGACCGCTTTGCCGCCGTCACCACCATTACCTGCTACAAGAACACCCAAATCGTCGCCCGGTTCTACCGGACGACCAACTACCTAAACGTGACCAGCAGCACGGGCGGCACCGTCCTGCCCAAGGGACGCCAGCTGGTCGAAATCGGCACGGCGTTGCCCATCGAGACGACCTTGACCGACCCGACCCGCGAGTTCATCTGCTGGAGCCATAGCACGAACGTCTCCGTCGCCGACGTCACGGCGATGGCCACCGACGCCACGCTGGAATGGACGATCTCCCCCGTTCCCCCGACCAACAACCCAGTCGGCCAGGAAGGCTGGGTGCGCGCCAACTACCAGCCGATCGGAGCCTTGGCCACGCTGACCATGAAGTCTTCGCCCGGCAACTTGGGCGACGTCACTGATCCGGACACCGGCACCAGGACCATGCTGGCGCCGCATGCCGTGCAGGCGATCACCGCCGATGCGACCCCGCCAGGATTTGCTTTCACGCACTGGACGGTGGTTGGCGACGGCGTCATCGCCGACGACACCAATCCCGTGACCACCGTCACCGTTCACTGGGACTGCACCGTCACCGCGCACTACGTCCGCACGGTGCAGCTGACCACGGCAGCCATCGGCCCGGGCGCCGTCACCACCCCGGCCGTCTCCCCGGTCGACGTCAACATCAATGAATGGGAGAACATCGTCGCCACTCCGGATGCGGGCGAGACGTTCATCATGTGGACCGCCACCCCAGGTGCCGTGATCGATGATCCGGGCCTGGCCTCGACCCGCGTCCGGCTGAGCGCCAGTGCCACCGTCACCGCGCACTTCGTCGCCACCGCCAACCTGACGGACGTCTGCGTCGGCAGCACCTTCACGATCGCCGCCGCGGACGTCGGGCTCGGCACCTTCACCTTCAAGCCGACGGTGACGGCGCGCACCTACGATTCCGACAAGCGGATTTGGCGCACCGTCCCGGTCAGCCTGGTCAACTTCAACCTCGGCGATGCCGCGCTCACCTGCCGCTGGACCGGCTTGGTCAGCCTGTTCAACCGCGACCTGTTCCTGCGCTACTATCAGCGGCGCGTCGCCGGCGGCGGTGGCACAACGTCCGACTTCACCGGCGACGGCAATCTCAACGCCGGGCTCAACTTCATCCTCCAGGTGCGCTCGCGCGAGGTCCCACCGACCTTCCTTGACCAGGGCGTGACCCTCGTGCCGCCGGTCATCACCAGCGTCGAGACCCGCAATGGCGATGCCATCGTCGCCGCGCATGCCGGCGGCATCCTCGTCCTCAGCGGCAACTACTTCGGCAGCAACCTGCCCGCCGTCTGGCTCGAGAACGAAGGCGCCGACACGATCATCCGCCAGCTCCGTTGCCGGGTGCTGAGGCCCTACCGCTACGCCAACCATCTCGGCAAGCCGAACGCCAGCCCGATGGATCCGGCCACCGGTGCCAGCGAAGTCTGGATCAAGATCCCCAACAAGCTGCCGGCCGGCTGGGATCACGCCGCCCCGCACAACCTCGTGCTGCGCAACTTCCACGGCATGGGCGACACGGTCTTCGGCACCATCGATCCGGCCGTCAACTCCAACCCCGTCGCCGTGGATGACAATCCTGCCGACATCACCGCCAACTCGCGCGGCAATGTCATCGACATCCTCGCCAACGACGAGGACGCCGAGGCCGACGACGTCCGCATCATCCTTGGGGTTCCGGACAGCGGCGGAAGGATCTCGGTCGTCAACCGCCGGGTCGTCTACACGCCAGCCCGCAACTTCGTCGGCGTCGAGACCTTCACCTACATGCTTGACGACCGGCACAGCGATGGCATGGGCATCAGCAACCTCGCCACCGTCACCATCAACGTCGTCCCCTGAGTGCGGGGAGGAACTGCGCCCGAGAAAGGCCCGCCCCGGCGGGCCTTTCCTTTTGCATGCTCGCCGCTATGGGGCGCGCACCGCGGTTCGCGGATTCAGAGAGTCATGATTTCGGCATCTGCCTGCGCCTTGATTCGTCGGGCAGGCGAGATACATTCCCATGACTGGCAATTCGCGTGGCCGCGGGCATGATCGCCATCGGCACGGGACGGCAAACCTTCATCCAGGGCATGGGCATGACGTCGGACAATGATCTCAACGGCCAATTCTCGATCGATGTCACCGACTACTGGCTGATCCTGCGCAAGCTGTTCCGGATTCATCTCACCCAAACCCTTGTATCGGGAAATTCCTTTTTCTC